>JAHLLU010000184.1 GCA_020444005.1 archaeon | reverse complement strand
TCATAGGTGACACCATTCACATGATCATCGATCATGAACCCCTTCAGACCCAGCTTATTCATCCCGTAATCCAGCTCAGCTAACGCGAGATCAATATCCTGCATGGGCAATGTGCCTAACCCCATAAACCGTTTAGGATAAGCTTCAACCAGTTCCGCTATCTCGGTGTTGCATTCTCTGGCTATCTTTGCTGTCACCATAGGCTCCTGATGGTACTGATAGAAGACATCAGTAGGAGAGACAAGCTGCATATCAAGCCCAAGCCGGTCCATCTCGGCGATACGCTGCTCCGGGGTCCAGAGATTCTTCGGGTTATCAAGCTCACCATCCTCAGCAGTCATACCATACCAGTCACCGCCCGTCTGAACCACGTCAACAAAACACCTTGGCGTCAAATGCACATGAACATCAATAATACTCAACCAATCTACCCCCGTAAAACCATGAAAAAGCATCACAATATCTGTATAAGAAATTAACTGGAACCCCCGAGAGGTTATTTCGTCTGTAATTACGGACGAAATATACACAACTGCTATCTCATACCCTTGTCTATATGTATATGATCAGATGGTTAGATGAATCCTAAGAAAAAACTCCCGGAAGACAGCGAAAAGCTAGCGGAGATTGGCAGATACCTCCTCGTAAAATCAACCCTAAACAAGGAACCATATTATCAAGTCTATGAGTTTTTTGAGGCAAAAGAGGGACGCAGATACTGGGCTCGTGGCGGCGGAAGCAGCGAGTTTGAGACGGTTAAGACCGAGTTGGAGCGTATCACAGGTAGGAAGATAAAAACACCTACTACTGTGTGAGGTACTGATAGGCTGAGAGAAGATGCACCTTTACTATGTGCATTAATTCTTCAATTTCTACGTATTCGTCCACTGTGCCCATACCGTGGTTCATAGGACCATAATAGTAACTGGGAATCTTGTGGCTTCTCCAGAACTTGAGATCCGAGCCCCCGAGACTGATTATTGGCTTGGGGTCTACCCCGAGAAGCCTGCTATTGGCTCTCATGGTTTCAATCATCTCATAATCTGGCGGACTCCATAGAGGACCATCATAACGCATCTCCTCATAGCTTACCCCCGGGTACTTTTCTAGGATAGCTTCTACTCTGGGGAGTACTTGTTCCCGGCTGAGCCCCGGTGGAAGCCGTAGGTCAACCTCGAAGCTGCATTCTCTTGGTATGACGTTTATCTTGACGCCTCCGGTGATGGAGCCTATGTTGACGCTAAGCCTGCTCATGACATCGGCGCCACCTGTTCCAAGGGCTTTTTCTGCTTCTGCTCTACCCTCATTGATGGCCTTGAGAAGGTTTGGCGGATAGTCTACTGGAGTCTCGTTGAGGGTTTCTAGTTCTGTAATTAGTTTAGCCGCTATTTTTATGGGGTTGGGGCTCAGGTGAGGATATGCTCCGTGTCCACCCTTTGATCGTACTGTGACGTGTAGCCAGAGTATGCCTTTTTCACCGAATCTGATGGTGTAGGGGCTGCTGGGCTCACCGTTGATTACACAGTCACCCATGGTCTCGGGCATATTTTCCACAAGCCAACCTGCGCCTAGTCTTCCACCTGTCTCCTCATCACTAACCGCCGTAAGAGTTAGGCTTCCCTTGAGCTCATCAACAAGCTCATTGAGCACAGCATATGTGTATATAAACGCAGTGGTACCGGTTTTCATGTCGCAGGCACCTCTTCCATAAATTTTACCGTCTACAAGTTCTCCGCCCCATGGTTTATGGCTCCATCCTTCAGGGTTTCCGACAGGGAATACGTCAATATGCCCATTGAGTATCAGATGTCTGCCGGGTTTCTCAGTGTCGAGTGTACTGACAATGTTTGGTTTCTCAGAGTCTGGCCCTACTACTTTGTAGTCTATGTTCTTTGAGTCAAGATATTCTGTGATGTAGCGGGTGGCTTGTCTTGTGTCTCCGGGTGGGTTTGGGCTCGGTGCCTGTAGGAAGCCTCTGAGGAATGCTATGATCTCTTCGCGGTCTTCTTCAACGCGATCAAGTAGGCGCTGTTGCATGGGGCTGGGTTTCATGGTTAATAATATTGTTTAATGGTTTAATGCTTGTCCAGTGTCGGAGACTAGTTTTTCTGGAATCTTCTAAATACTAAGTATGTTGACTTTATCCAGTAGTGTATCCTTTGTCCGATTATAATCCGTCTAACTGGGAACTTACCAAGAGACTTTTGGGGTATATGAAGCCGTTTATGGGTGTCTTCATTGGGATCGTTTTGACCGCTTTTGGGAGACACGGTATCTTTGCGTTAATTGTTCCACTGATTGTTGCTTTGATTATTGACTATATCTTGGTACCGGTTCCCGGTAATACTCACTGGTTTATCGAGTTGGTGAAGAACTGGACTGGTGTAACTGACCCTACTGGATTATTGATTATACTATGTAGTATGATTGTTGGTTTAGCGGTTATACGCGGGGTCTTCCACGTGGTCCATATCACATTACGGGCAACACTGAGTCAAAATATTCTACGGGTTATGAGGCGGGATTTCTATGAAGCCTTGATCGACAAGTCGTTCTCTTATCTGGATAAAGTGATGTCTGGACAGATTATCAGCAGGGTAACAAGCGACCTTGGAGCAGTTGACTTGTTTTACAGCGAGACAGTGAGAGAAATATTCAGGCACGGTATGCAGTTTCTTTTCACATTATACATTCTGTATCGTATTGATCCAAGGGTTACCCTTGTATGCTGCATCCCGTTACCATTCATCTTCCTTAGCACTCACATGTACTCCAGCAGAATTAGCGGTTATTTGAGGCGGTCAAAAAACCAGTTTGGTGACCTGAATAATGTGCTGGTGGAGGGGATTGTAGGTCATAAACTCATCAAGACTCATGGAGTAGAGGAGAGTTTTCTTGAGAGATTCAAAGAAAAGAACACAGAATACGTGGATACAAGTCTTCAAGCAGCATTAATCCAAGATCTCTATGGACCCAGCAGCACATTCATGGTCGCGATAGGAGTAGCCCTAATTATTTTCTACGCAGGGCAGGAGGCTCAGACTGGTCGATTGTCTATTGGGGAGATAGTGCTTTTTGGGGTTTATTTCGCTCAACTGGTTGGACCCATGAGGATGTTTGCACGGCTTATCATGTTCTATAATGATGCTATAGCGAGTGCGAGACGAGTCTTTGAGGTCATAGACGTAGGGGAAGACGTGCCTGAAGCAGAGAACCCCATTAAAAAAGAGATTTCAGGCAAGATAGAATACAAAGATGTCTCATTCAGATACGAGGAAAAAGAAACACTTCAAGATATTAACCTAGAGATCAACCCCGCTGAGCAGGTAGCGCTTGTAGGCTACGTGGGCTCAGGGAAGACTACCTTGGCTGAGCTTGTTCCAAGGTTCTATGATGTAACATCTGGGGCTGTGCTCGTGGATGAGTGGGATGTAAGAGAACTGGATTTGAAGAATCTACGCAGACAGGTTGGGATTGTGCTTCAGGATGTTTTCATATTCTCGGATACAATAAAGGGAAACATTCGCTACGGGAAACCAGACGCCACCGATGAGGAGATAATTGAGGCAGCGAAAGCAGCACAAATACATGAATACATCATGACCCTACCCAAAGGTTATGACACCATTGTCGGAGAACGAGGAGTCACCCTTTCCGGAGGACAAAGACAACGAGTCTCGATTGCCAGAACCTTGCTTACAGATCCACGGATACTGATCTTGGATGACTCGACAAGTAATGTTGACGCCCAGACAGAGACATTAATCAGGATAGCTATCGACAGACTCAGAGAGAACAGAACAGCGTTAATCATCACTCAACGCGCATCAACATGCGAGACCGCTGACAAAGTCGTTGTTATGGATAAGGGACGAATCATCGCTGTGGGTAAACACAGTGATTTGCTCAATTCTAGCATAGAGTACAGGAACCTGATTGAGTCACAAGCCCTCAAAATGAACGGAGGAGGCGAGCTCTAATGGCTGAGTATGTTGACCGTTACGATATTGGTTCACAGGAGTCTACTGTGCGAAAATACAGTGACATCGAGATCGTGAAGCGGATAATAACTCGTTATATGCTCAAACATAGAGGTCTCGTGGCTATCGAGCTTATCCTCGTCTTCATGAGGATGATAACAGTCCTCGCTGGACCATATCTCTACAAAGTGGTCCTAGATACATACATTACACAAACACCAACAGAAAGCGATAGATGGCTGGCTACGCTTATTCAGAGACTCGCAGTAAGCCTAACTGGTGTCACTGAGCCATCGATTAGAAACCTGTTGCTGATTTCTGCATTGATCTATATCGGTATCGCTCTTGTGGAGTGGGTGATCACGAGTACCCAGCGCTACTATGTTGACAAGCTAGGGTTGCTTGTTATCGCTGATATCAGGGCAGACTTCTTCAGACATATAAATGACCTATCTCAAAGATTCTTCGAGTACGGAAACACAGGAAGACTCGTCTCAAGAGTCACCAATGACGCAGAGGCATTGAAAAGCATACTATCAACCGGAGTCATAGGGTTGGTTTCTGACCTAGTTATGGCGATCTCCGTTGTTTTGATGATGCTATACATAGACACTAAACTGACGCTGATCGCGTTACTCATCGCACCTATACTAGCCATTACCAGCAGACTCTTCCAAGGCTGGATAAAAGAGGCTTGGAGAACCGCGAGAAGAAACGTCGCCCAACTTACTGGAAAGGTACAGGATTTGATGTACGGCGCAAAGCTCACCAAA
>JAHLLU010000183.1 GCA_020444005.1 archaeon | reverse complement strand
TTTATTGTTGTCACAGGGTTGTTCAATGATAATTCAGCATCGACATAGTTTACTATATACTCTGCACCCCATGACTCGTCTAGATCGACTTGTGTATATGAGATGGCCAGAGTAGACATTACGCCTAAACCTAGTAGTAGTAAAACTGCTGCTATGTATTTTCTTCGCATTATTTACCGAATCACATTATCGTGTAATTGTATATACTCTTATGCGGTCGCCTTCTGTAAGATATTCAGATAACTATGGTTTAACAATTGTTAACTTAAGGTATACAGTCATTTTTTTTAACATAAAAAACGCAATAAAACCCATTGAAAATAGCTATTTTACACATGTTTAGAAATCAAAATCATCCTCATCCTCTTCTTCGATCTCAACATCAACAGCTTCTTCAACAACTTCACCTCGATTTAATGGGTTTTTCAATAGCCCTCTTCTTCGAGCCAATACAAGAGAACCGCCGATGGATGCACCGAGGAAGGTACCTACACCATAAACGTATGGTGTCTTGAACATGTTTTCCTTGAAATCCATAACACGATAAGCAATAGTAGGATCACCGACAATTAGACTCTCAGGAAGACTGGAAGCAGACTCAGTATAGATACCATCTGCAGCCACCTCAGCATATATGGTCCACTCGCCCATAACCTCTGGCTGGAAAATAGTTCTATAATATCCATTCTCGTCCGTAATCGCAAATAAACTTGAAACGTTTAACCCATTTCGGGCCGTAATAAACACCTCATACCCTATCCGTGGCTCACTAAAATAACCAGTAACATTAACATAATCACCCAATCCAATCCACTCCCGACTAACATTCAAATTCAAAGTAGTAGGCTTTCTCGAAACCTCAAAGAGTGAAACATTACTATTACTAGGCCAGTTCACATCATCACCAAAAAAAGAAGCCACTACACTCCATTCTCCCACCTGATTAGGCATGAAAGTATGAGTAAAGTCACCATCGCGATCAGTTGTCACGTTAAATTGAACTGTCTTATCGCTACGAGTATAATTCAACACAAGATCCGCATAATCTACCCCTATAGCGCCTTTGGTAAACACACTATCACCACCATAGATACTCACGGGCTCAACAATCATATTGATCTCTGTGGGGTTCATAGCTTTAGCTTGACCAAACTTCTTCCCAGTATTCCCAAGGCTATCTGTTGCCTCCCAGTAATAATCAACTATTGTACCCTTCTTCTGTGCAGACATCATAACAATATATTTTCCATTAACATAGCTGTACGGCATGTCGTCCCATGAGACCTTACCATCAGTGCTCATGTAGAACTCGATGTTTGTGATCTCCGAAATATCGGTTATTGTACTGGTTAACGTGAAGGGTTCATCGCTGGTTATGAAAGATGGTGGATTAACCAAGGTGATATTTGGAGGCGTAAAATCGGTTCTAAGAACAAACGTTACTCGTCCTTCACCATTCTCTGCTAATAACACCAGATAATAGAGAACAGGATCTGTGTAATCGCTTGTAAAGTCAATGAGCATGTCATCTCCGCTGCGCTCACAGCTATCAGAAGCATCATGATTACGATAACCCTGCGGATCATAGTTGAAACCACCATAATCCCCATTAAGCCTACCCAGAAGCCCCGGACTCCAAGGAGTAATCAAACCATCAATATCATCACCCACAGCATCAGCAAGATTAGCCATCGGGTACAGTCGTGCCTCGTACATATCCAGCCTATTTGGCACAGTTACATCTACCGTAATTCTTGGTTGATCAGTGATAAACTCAAAAGCATAACTCGACTCAGGAACCACATAATCATCATCCGGTTCCTCCATGTCTATCCGATAGAAAATATCAGGCTCAATAGTTTCAATAACCATCAACGTCGCTGCTTCTGATTCTTGGCTGTCGTTGGGATCATTTCTTACACAGATATAATATGTAGCGTCATCCTCTGGTGTGAAATACCACCCTTTTTCATCATTACTTATCTGCTCCGGGTAGCCCGCGGACTCTGTGTGACTACTAACGAAATTCAGGACACTCCGTCTTGCTTTATACACAAATACATCATAATCGGTCAGGTGGTCTTCTACGTTCACCCATTCACCCACCAAGTAAATGTGATACTTATGCCCACCCTCCAGATTATAGATATAAGTCCATGTCTCCCCAGGTTGGATCTGATCCTCCTCAATTACAACAGGAAACCCAATTCTCCTTACATTTGTGCTGTTTCCTGATAACGCATAGTATCCTGCTGAAGCCGAGTTTATAGAAAAGAGGCTTATGGTTACAGCTAGGATTGATGTGGCTAGTAGTAGTTTTATTATTGTCTGGGTTTTCTGCTGCATGTAGGCCACTGTGTATTTGTGGCTTTGTTGGGGTTTTGGATTAAAGTGATTATGAATCGGTGTTCGGGGTTATGGTTCGTTTTCTCTGGTAACTAGTGTTTATAGTATATACTGTTTCGTGGTAGTGTTTTTATAGTGTTTTGAGGTGAGTTTTTGTCGAGTTTATTTTCTGCATTTTTGCCGTGGGCGGTAAATTTTGTAGTTTTTTGGAGGTTTTGTAGGTTGTTTTATAATCATCGGTATTTTACTAGGTAGTGCAGCGTTTTTGGATATCTTTGGATTTCTTTTATAATCTTAATATTTTTATAGATATTCTATTATATCTTTAGATATGGGAAAAATATTAATCAGTCTTGATGATGAAACTGAAAAAAAGTTCAGAGACATCGCAATCAAGCTTTTTGGAGATAAAAGAGGGACTCTTAGCATTGCTGGTGAACTGGCGATCCGGGAATGGAATGTTCGAAATGATAATCAGATAAGGTTTTAAACATCCTTAGATATCTAAGCATATTATTAAATATCTTTGGATAACTATGGATTAGTAAGAATATCCAAAAATCATAAAACACAACAAACGATAAATTAATTTCCCCACAAAACACCTCATCAATATGACAATCATAACAGTCAAAATAGCCGAAATCAGACAAGAAACTCCCACAGTAAAAATATTAAAAATTGATCTACTTGATCAAGAATTCAACTATAAACCGGGACAATGGATCGACTGTTATGCCGATATAAACGGAGAACGCCCTGTTGTAGGATACAGCCTCGCGTCCTCTCCTACTACTAAAGGGCATATTGAGTTAGCCGTGAAGACTAGCGATAACCCAGTCACTCGTTTTGTTCACGAGAAAGCGGAGGCGGGTGATGTATTGTATATTGAAGGCGGGCAAGGAGACACCTTCTATGATTCTGGCATGAGTGAAAAGGTGGTTTTGGCAGGAGCTGGTATCGGTGTCGCTCCTTTGATGGGCATCCTTCGATTTATCGATGAGGCTACTGATGCTTCTGTTCAGATGTTTCATAGCGCGTCCAGTGTTGATGAGTTAATCTATATTGATGAACTCAAGGAAAGAGCAGCGCGCAATGATAGGGTTTCATATTATCCCACTGTCAGCAGAGAAGCTTCTGTTGATGGGATTGATAAGGGTAGGATTACAGGTAAGATGTTTGAACGCTGTGGCGCTGATTATGATTCCGTGTTTTATCTGGGTGGCCCGGGTGAGATGATCCCTGATTTGAAGGAGTTTCTTGTGGGTAAGGGTGTTTCCTTGGATAGGATCAGGTATGAGATGTGGTGGTGACTGCTTTCTATTCAGATACCCTGGGGTAAACTAGTGGATTTTCTTTTCGTGGATTACACTTTTGTATATGATTTGAAAATAATGGCGTTGTTTTAAGGGTTCTTTTCTGAAAATATCGGCTATTATAGGTTTGATATCCCCCCCGGGCGGGTTTGATGTTAATAGGTGAAATTGATTTTAGATGAGTACTGGTTCTTTATTGAACACTACCATGCCGTTGTTTGATATCGTGTATCGCCTCGGCTGGTCATCAAAGTCTATTCCTCTCATCTTGTCTATTCTTACGGTCTTTATAATCTCAAAGTCACGCAGGTCTTTGACCAAAGCTATCACTCCGTCGCTAAGGAACATCTCTGAGTAGAAGTTGGTTCCATCGAAGACGCCCTCATAGGTGATTAGTGAGCTGCAGTTTTGGTTTCTGATTGTCTCGAATAGTTTGTGGACAAGGTATCTTATCTCGCTGCCTCTGGCATTGATCATTACGCTGTTAAGGGGATCAAGCACCACATGTTTTGCATTTATCTCATTTACAGCAGTGATAATCTCGCTCTCTAAGCTGAGTTCAGTTACTCCAGTTCTTCGATTTTTTGGTTCAACGATACCATCTACTGTGGATGATAATACGAAGTCTAATGAGATGAGTAAGCCATTTGCCTCGGCTTCATCGAAATCCCATCCAAAGCCTTTTGCGTATCCTTTCTTGTTGTCCATTGGTTCCTCAAGGTTGACGTAGACTACTGGTTCGTTTCTTGCTATTGCTGATGCGGTGTATTGGAGGCTGTTGATGGTTTTACCTGAACCGGGTCCTCCGCTGACTAGTATGATGGCTCCGTGGGGATATCCGCCGCCTAGCATTTCGTCTAGTCCTGTTATTCCTGTTGAGACTCTCTGGATACTCATAATGTAAAGAATTGATGTGGTTCGATAATTTAAAGTTGTTATAGGTTTGATATCCCCCCCGGGCGGGTTTGATGTTAATAGTTGAAGTTGATTTTAGATGAGTACTGGTTCTTTATTGAATACTACCATGCCGTTGTTTGATATCGTGTATCGCCTGGGCTGGTCATCAAAGTCTATTCCTCTCATCTTGTCTATTCTTACGGTCTTTATAA
>JAHLLU010000182.1 GCA_020444005.1 archaeon | reverse complement strand
GTTTGATCACGTGGTCTACGAGTTCTTTGCCTTGTCCTGTTCTTTTCTGAAGTCTGGGGATCACTTCTTTTTCCCATTTCTTCATGACTGGAACATAGTATCTGTAGTGTTCCATTGGGATGTAGCATGCCGCGTGTGCCCAGTACTCGAAGAGTTTTCGATCCTTGTAAGCTAAAGTAGCTAGGTGTGTCTTCTTGTAGTTGCCAAGTCTGCTCCAGAGGGTGAGGTAGTGGGCGCGTTCAATTACACTGATTGTATCTATCTGGAGGCAGCCAAGGGTGTCAATGGTATTGTAGACATCCTGTTTTGATGGGTTATTGATGTCTTTGTTTAGTAGTTGTTTCTCGATCATTAGTCTTGCTAGTGTTTCTCTTTCTACCTTCACAGAACCACCTGCTACCTATTGACTAGGCAGTTTTATCTTATTCTCTCAAAGCCTTCTCAATGAGAGCCTCTAAGACTTTTATAAAACTATGAGCAATTCAGGGTTCAAATCAGTTCATTCGATAAGAAGTTTTAGTTATCTATTTCTAGTTTTTCAGTATATTTATTGATGCGTTCCTCAATTCTCAAAATTTTTCTCTCATAAAGCTAACTAAAAAGTTTCTAAGGCAAAAAATAAAAGCTTGGACCATGGAGAAAGAGGGTTTTATCGATTATTGCGAGTTCCCTTTATCCCATATGGTTCCCATATCAATACTATGAGCACTGAAATCAACAAATTATTCAAGACATTCAAAGAACTAGGAAACCTACTAAACAAGGCGAAAGACAAGGCAGGGAAAGCATTAGATCTAGCCGAAGAACTCAGCGGAGAATTTGACCAAGAGATCAGCATCGATATGGAGGCTATTCAGGAAAAGCTCAGAAGCATACTTGATGACTTGGACTCCTCATATGAGGAAGCTAGAACCCTTTGGGATGATGAGCAGGTTATGGAGAAGAGCCTTGAAGATGGTCTCGATGATGAGGAGAACTATAAGACTGACAATGAGCGGATTCAGGAAGAGATCGAGGAAAAAGAGGCTAAGTCTTAGCATATCTCTTTAATAGAGTCCCTTGTGTGATGGTATTCTATGTTGAAGCCTGCATGGGAGATCAAACGAGAGGTAAGGGTGAAAGCCGAAGAAGAGACCAACCCAAAGTATGGGTGTCCCCCAAACGAGCGTCCCATAAGTCAACACATACAGTATGGTATGCTTGTAGTTGACAAGACTTCAGGGCCTACAAGCCACGAGGTAGCAGCTTGGATAAAGAAACTACTTGATTTAGATAAGGTGGGTCACGGAGGCACACTGGACCCTAAGGTAACTGGAGTATTACCCGTTACTCTTCAAGATAGCACCAAGATAGTTCAGGCGCTTCTTGACTCAGGCAAGGAATACATTTGCGTAATGCGTACTCACGATGATGTCTCCGAGGAGACCGTACGTAAGACACTCGATATGTTCAAGGGAGAGATATATCAACGTCCACCACTTAGAAGCAGCGTCTCAAGACGCCTAAGAACACGCTACATTTATGATATCGATTTTCATGAAGGCGATGGCAGAAACTGGCTCTTCAAGGTAGCATGTCAGAGTGGAACCTATATAAGGAAACTCTGTTTTGATGTAGGCGAGGTCATTGGCTGTGGTGCCCATATGCAGGAGCTTCGCAGAACTAGAAGCGGGCCATTCACTGAGAAAGAAATGTACTCATTGTATGATTTGAGCGAAGCAGTTGATCTCAGAGAAGAAGGAGACGATTCAAAGCTCAGAGAGATCATCAGACCCTTTGAGGATGCAGCTCAGCTACTACCCAAAATATGGATACGCGACTCCGCCGTAGAAGCAGTCTGTAACGGTGCCCAATTAGCGATACCGGGAATTCTCAGATACGAATCAGGTATTCAAGTGAATGATCTAATAATTGTGATGACTCAGAAAGAGGAAGCCGTGGCATTGATGAGGGCAGATATGAGTAGCGGCAAGATTCAGTCAGAGGATCACGGCATCGCAGCAACAATAGAACGCGTTATGATGCCAAGCGGCATCTACCCCAAGCTCTGGTAGCTGCGAAGAGTTTAATCTATAAGACCCATTATTTCAGCTTATGTCAAATAGTCACTATTTCTCCAAGAAACCATCCTCAAAAGATGAACGCGGCAAAATAGTGGCCATGCTACGTGGAAGAAAATACAGCTTCATCACATCAAGAGGGGTCTTCAGCGCCAAACGAGTAGATACAGGCACCCGCGTACTCGTAGAAAACATGCACATACCAGAAAACGGTGATTTCCTAGACCTTGGATGCGGATTAGGGATAATTGGTATAGTAGCTGCATCAATGGAGCCTGAGTTAAGTGTTCATCTCACTGACGTGAACACAAGGGCAGTCAAATTAACAAGGCTAAATGTTCAACGAGCAGAGTTATCAAACTGCAATGTCTATGAAGGATACCTCTATGAGGCGCTTGGCGACCAAAAGTTCGATGCAATAATATCTAATCCACCTGTCTCAGCTGGGATGCATAAGGTGGTTCACCCCATGATTTCAGGTGCCTATGAACGACTGAACCCAGATGGTATTCTCCAGATGGTCATACAGAGCAACAAGGGTGGGAAGATGCTTGCCGGTTTCTTTGATGATGTTTTTGGTAAGCATCAGGTCGTAGCTAAGAAGAGCGGTTACAGAGTGTTATCATCCTGTAAATGCTGATACTTACCAAGTGGTGAAAGGATTTAAGTAGCGGTTTTACCTGCCGTTTCAGGATTTAAGAGATGTTGATGAATACGCTACGAGAAACAGACCCAGAGATATATGATGCAATTCTTCGTGAGGTAAACAGGATCGAGCACGGAGTCGAACTAATTCCGTCCGAGAACTTTGTATCCAGAGCAGTAATGCAGGCGATGAGCAGCGTATTCACAAACAAGTACAGTGAAGGGTACCCCGGGAAACGATACTATGGTGGACAGGAAAACGTTGATGACGTCGAACTCTTAGCCATCAACCGAGCTAAGGAGTTATTCGGTGCAGAACACGTAAACGTTCAACCTTATAGCGGTAGCCCGGCAAATCACGCTGTCTATATGGCTCTCCTTGAGCTTGGAGACAAGTTCATGGGAATGGATCTAAGCTGTGGAGGGCACCTTACTCATGGTAGTCCTGTAAATTTTAGTGGGTTGCACTACAAGTTGGTACCTTATTTCGTTGATAAGGAGACCGAGATGCTTGACATGGACGTAGTTAGGAAGATCGCTGAAACCGAGAAACCCAAGATGATCATCAGCAGCCTCACAGCATATCCAAGGAAGCTCCCTTTCAAGGAGTTCTGCGAGATAGCCAAGGACGTTGACGCGTATAGTGTGGCGGATATTAGTCACATCGCGGGTTTGATCGTTGGAGGTGTACATGAGAGTCCATGTGAGTATACTGATGTTACGACCACAACTACTCACAAGAGTCTGCGTGGTCCACGTGGAGCCATCATCATGAGCAAGATCGAGGATCAGTACCACGACCTATACCATAAGGACACAAAGAAGAACTTAGCCCAACTCATTGATAGCGCCGTTTTCCCCGGGCTACAAGGCGGGCCACATGACCATGTTATCGCGGCAAAGGCGGTTGCCTTCAAAGAAGCGATGAAACCCGAGTTCAAGGACTACTCTAAACAGATAGTGAAGAACGCCAAGGTGATGGCTGATGAGTTGATGAGTTTAGGCATTAAACTGGTGACAAATGGAACCGATAATCACTTGATGCTTATTGATCTAAGACCTTCTGGACTTGCAGGAAAAGGAAAACAGCTTCAGAATGCCTTAGATAAAGCGGGAATTACTGTAAACAAGAACAGTGTACCCTATGATGATGCGAGCCCATTCAATCCCTCAGGGCTCAGACTTGGCACTCCCGCAGTGACTACTAGAGGTATGAAGGCGTCTGAGATGCAGCATATCGCTCAATGTATCGCGGTGGTTATACACAATTATCGGGATGAGTCTAAATTACAAGAGGTTAAGGCGGAAATCAATGAACTGGTCTCTGCTTATCCAATATACCCTGAATTAACTGTTCTGCAATAAAAAAAGATTATAAAATTTGACTAGTCCAACTCGTAGGCATGTTCTCCGTGTTGGGATATATCTAATCCTGCCTCTTCTTCCTCGTGTGTTACTCTCAGTGGTGTTATTGCCCCTACTATTTTGAGTATTACATAACTTCCAACGAAGCTGTAGAGTGCTACTACTACAATGGCGATAATCTGAGCGGTCAACTGTCCAGGGTTACCATAGAACAAACCATTTGCTCCACCAGGATTAACTGCTAGTGTAGCGAAGAGTCCTGTGGCGAGTGCACCCCATATTCCTCCAACGCCGTGACAAGCGAATACGTCAAGGCTGTCATCAATTCTGGTTCGTGAAGCTCTCCAGTTTGCAACTGTGTTGCTGAGTACGCCTACTACGACTCCGATGATGATTGCTGATGTTACTGTAACGTATCCTGAGCCAGGTGTGATGGCTACTAGACCACAAACTGCCCCGACACAGAATCCTACTGCGCTTGGCTTGCCTTTTCTGATCCAGTCTACCATCATCCATGTTATTCCGGCTGCTGCTGCTGCTGTGTTTGTTGATACCATGGCAATAACTGCTACTCCATTTGCTGCTAGACTACTTCCTGCGTTGAAGCCGAACCATCCGAACCAGAGGAGTGCTGTACCAAGTATTACATACGGGATGTTACTTGGTGTTGGTTCATCTTTGTCGATGCCTTCACGGCGTCCTATTACTACGGCGGCTGCAAGGGCTGATAAA
>JAHLLU010000181.1 GCA_020444005.1 archaeon | reverse complement strand
TTAGAGAAAGAGCGTGAAAGGCTTCTTCATCAATATCAACTCAGAATCAAAGAACTCGACTGCCTATACAAGATAAGCAAATTACAGGAGAACCAAGACCTCACAACGGAAGAAATTCTAAACCTGATAGTTAATCTGCTTCCGGGTGCAACCCAGTATCCAGAGGTTGCTGTGGCTCGTTTATCTTTGGAGAATAAAATCTATGATTCACAGGGGTACGTTGATGCTCCTTATAGATACAGTGCCTTGATTCAGAATTATGGGGTCATCGTCGGTAAACTATTGATAGGATATCTTGAGCCACGCCCCAGTGATTTTAATGGTCCATTTTTAGAAGAAGAGATAAAGTTGGTGAACCTTGTCTCTGAGACTATTTCTCGTATGATTGAGCGTAGGACTTCTGGTGAGTGGCGGAAGGGTATAGACAAGTATGCTTTGATATTGAATGACGAGGAGACTCGTCATATAACCAAGCTTGTGTTGGAGGATATGGCAATTGGTGAGATGGATCGGGAAGAGTACAATATCAGTGATCTCCCAGATGAATCAATCCAGACAATGGAGTCCTATATGTCGCTACAGTTCAATCTTGAGTTAAACCGGGGGCTTATCATGAAGCTCCAGAACTTGTTAAAGATGGATGAAGTAGTCTGAATCCATGGGAACTATCATTTTTTGGTTGATAATTAGATTAAGGATTAACCGTAGCCGTAAGGTAAGGGTTTAATAGTTAGCATTTGCATGCTGTTGGAGTCTCCCTGAAAAAATGACAATCAAATGATTGCCATTGTTTTTCCTTCCAAACAGGGAGACTCAATGCTTAGACCCCATAATCAATCATGAAGAGCCCTTAAACATGGTTCAAAGATAACTCAAGATTGATGATACTCGGAATTAACAACCGTCAACTCCTAATTGCGGGAATATTACTTGTCTTAATAGGGGGGATAATCGTATTGTATCGTCCAGTCGAGGAGCCTGCTTCAGGCATTCTTCAACTGCAACCAACATCAGGCTCACTAACTGTACTTTTTGATAATTATCTCTATGAATCAAGCTGTCAAACAGAATGGGGATACAGTTGCCTTGTTGAGACCCCGGAAATGACCGTCTTATTTGATACTGGAGGAGACCCGACGGTATTAGCTCATAACATAGAAGCACTGGATGTTGATGTTCAGGAGATCGACTGTATTGTTTTGAGTCACGAACACTGGGACCATATTGGAGGCTTGGAGGTTATACTGGGACAGAAGCAGGATATCCCCGTATATGTGCCCGGTGATTTCCCATATCATGTTATGAGTAGCATCAGAACGATGGGTGGAAGCTGTGTTGAACTTGGAAACGCGACCAAGATAACAGAGAGCATAGCAGTCACCGATACGCTGGATGGTCCACCAGTAGAACACGCTTTAATCATCAAAACTAGTGAAGGCGTAATACTAGTAACGGGATGCAGCCACCCCGGGGTTCAAAACCTAGCAAGAAACGCATATGAGCTAACCGATGACACTATTCATCTGGTTATCGGCGGATATCATCTAGGAAGCGCAACCAATTATATGCTTGATAGAGTCTGTGACGAGTTGGATGAGAACGGAGTAGAATGTGTATCTGCGACACATTGTACTGGTGATGACTCTATCCAGTACTTTAGGGACCGATACGGTGAAAATTACATCGATTCAGGTGCCGGGTTCCACTATGAGTTCGTCTAATGATCTTGGATTAGCTATTTTCCATATATGCTTGTAAAGGTCTGTTGCCCATTTCAACACTGTTGGGTCTTCTGATACGAAGCCCCGGTAATCAATGCGTCCATCATTGGCTGGGAAACAGATTCCAGCGACTTGTTTCTCGCTGAGGGACATGAACAAAGGTACATTTTTCAGGGTATTTAGGGAGAAGTTTTGCTCCTGTATTGCTTGTCTGATTACTGGACCCCGGTCAAACTCTGGTGGAATTACAATATCTACTGGTTCAATGAGTCTGCCTTTGATACCTCTTTCCAGTGCATCGCTCCATGCAGGTATGATTGTTATGATGTATCGGTCTGTGATCCTCCAAACATATTCCTCGGCGTCCCTGATCATCTGGTCTATGAGGTGAAAGATCACCATCACATCATCGACGTAACGGCTGTTCTCCAATTCACCGATACGTGAGATATACTCCGTGGGAAGCAGTGAGAGATCGTGGTTCTGGAAATAATCATGATGACCTGAGATGAACTTGAATCCATTCATCTGTTTCAATGATAACTCTCCGTAGCCAGTCAGGCTGTGAGTACCATCAGGGTTCTTCACGCTAAGCCCAATCTCACCGAGTCTTGAAAGATGTCTGCTTGTCTCCTGAGTGGTTAGATCAAGTTCTTTACTGAGTGCTGTAACGGTGAGGCTTTCGTTTTGGAGTGTTCTGATAATACGTAGCCTATCCTCGTTACTGAACTCAAAGAATAAGTCGCAGAGATCGCCAAGAGACATATACATTCACTATTTTTCCATCACTGATATTAATATCCCTACACCGTTCATGCAAGCACGTTATAGAGAAAAAGCCGCATAGTGTAATCAAGGGATATTGATGCACAGCTTCTCGGTTCAGATGACCAATACCAAGAGTATATCGGGTTTAATGGTGGATAGAAAAAAGGATGGGGTGTTTCTTGAGGGTGAGCTTGGGCTTATCGAGGAGATAGAGTTGATAGAAGAGCGTGTGCTTATGGTTAAGGGAGTGAATGGCACGATTCGCATCGACTTGTCAAGAGAGGAGTTACTACATGCATTGCATCCTCTAACCAATAGCGGTTAAAGAGGAATGTTGCGATTGCATGATTAATCTTGAATACCTCTTAAACGATTCATACTGTATATATCGATGGCGAATAGTTTGAGCACAGTCACAGAGACAGTTATTAAAACGAAAAAGTCGGGAAGATTCGAGTTCATCGACTTTACGCGTGGACTAATTATGATCATTATGGCGTGGGACCATGTGTCCGGTTTCTGGAACCAGTACCACCATGGCGGAGAAGGAATCTTGGGAAGAGCCCCACCATTCATCAACACAACATGGTTCTTACTAAGATTCGTTACACACTACTGTGCACCAACTTTCATTTTCCTAGCTGGAACAGTGCTAGCCATATCAACTATCAGACGTTTGAGAAAAGGTGAGTCCGAGTGGAGTGTAACAATGCACCTAATTAAAAGAGGCTTAGTATTGCTGTTCCTTGAGGCAATCTTTGTCTCACCGGCCTTCAGCCTACCATGGACATACTTCGGTGTTATAGCTTGCATAGGAACATGCTTAATCATATTCAGCGTCGCCCGTAAACTGCCAACTAAGCTGATTCTCGTAGCGGGGGTATTGATTATCCTGAATCATAGCTTCCTCGATCTTAGTTTCATTACGAGCCGTGCAAACTGGGCTTGGTACCTGAAAGCAATACTGCATGAGCCTAACTTTGAGCGTTGGCCATACTTTGCGTTGTACCCGATTATTCCTTGGATTGGTGTAATGTGTGTTGGATGGGCTTTTGGGAATTATATTGAGCCAAAAACAAGGGAGGAGGTAAGAAACCTCAGAAACCCATTAGTATTGACTGGAGCTGCGTCAATAATTGCATTCATTCTTGTACGCTACTTCAACGGCTACGGTAACCTAATCCCAAGAGCGGGAAACACACTAGTAGACTGGCTCTATGTCAGCAAGTATCCTCCAAGCGTAGCATTCTTACTATGGACCCTTGGATTCATGTGCCTATTGCTCGCAACAGGTATAGTACTTGATGAAAGAGGACTGCTGGGTAACAGGATGGTTGCAGCGGTTCACACCATTGGACGTAATCCCTTGTTCTTCTACCTAGTGCACCTGTGGCTATACAGAGCTCGTTGGCCAGACTTCGCACCAACAGATATGATACCACCATTCTACCTAGAGCTAGGGCCTACCTTGGCGTTCTACGGTATAGGAATAGTGGTTCTCTGGTATCTATGCAGGGAGTATGAGAAGCTCAAACGCAAGTACCCCAAACCAATCCTACAATATATCTAGTGAAAAGAGATGAGCCCCCTAAATGAGAACCGTGAAACCATTGCCGTGCTGGCGGTGTGTCTTATATTGACAGGGGGAAACATCTGGCTCCACAGGGACAGCCCCCCAGCAAACTGGACAAGTACGGAACAATACGGCATCAAGTTCAGGCATCCACAGGGATTCAGATTCAGTTCAAGCACACCAACAAGCTGGATTCCCGGTTACTGGGATGGAGGAATCCAAGGAGAACCCACCTCAGGAGAACAGGAAATAATTGGCATCTACTGGATAACTGACAAGGCAGGAACTCTTGAACGAGCCCTTGAATATATCTATGAGCTTGGGAAAGAGGATAACCCCGGATTAATCATTGAACCGCCTGAGTCTATGAGGGTCGGGGAATATGAGGTGTTATACTCGCTGGTGAATCTGGAGAACGGGGGAATTAATGTACCGGGTGTGCTCGCTGCTTTCAGAGATCCTCATGGTAGAATCATAGTCCCATATTATCTGAGGTACCCCGGAACCGTTGATTATGCTGAGAAACGGATCAGACAGATAATCAATGGAATCGAGATCACACCACCAAACAAACCAAGAGGCCTTACTGCTTACTGGCCTACAGAAGAGTGGCGCTATGCTGCACCCGAGGAAATGGGTTTTGATGACTCTGGGCTTCAGGATATGCTTGATGATATTGAGTCTAGGCCTTCCACGATTCAAGTGGATAGTGTATTGGTGGTGAAGAACGGGTATATCGTCCTTGAGAAATACTATAACGGTTACAATGAGACAGCTTC
>JAHLLU010000180.1 GCA_020444005.1 archaeon | reverse complement strand
TGGGACTCGGTCTCAAATACGATGGAGTTGATGTGTTCGCCAACAGCATGGTACCCATCAAGGACTGGTGCAGCGGATGGATAATGGACATCCACTACACACAAGGTGGATACCTTCGTAACACATGGGCATACGCCCTCTTCTCAGACCGCACAGTAACAGGTGTAGGAGGCGAATGGAGAAACGAGCAACTAACAAAAGACGCGAGTGATCCTAGCGATGTCCCCGGGGGACGCAGAACCAACGGGTACGCCGAGACAGCCCCCATCAGGCTCATCTATGACGGCGAAAGAGAAGCCATCTACCTGCTGAACACAACCATCTATGACAAAGACAAGGCTCAAGGTGGGGTACCACTAGTGGAACTTACCATACAGCTTGTCTTTAACAAGGTCAAGAAATATGTTGTCGAGATTAAGGATGTCAAACGTATCGATAACAACAAGATGGATGGACCATTCCAGATAGAGTTCAGTCAAAGAGCAGAGTGGGACCTAGGACTTAGCACAGCGCCAAGATGCTACGCAGAGTTCTATGACAACATTACAACAAAGTACATCAAACATCCATTCTACTACCCGGAGGGAGGCGTACCGGCAAACTATGATCTCTGTCAGATTATAGCAGACCCAAGCGACCCAGAGGAAAACGAGCTTGTGGGATTCGCTGCGTTCTGGCCACCGTTGATATCCAAGTGGGTTACAGAAACATACAACGTCCGCAGACTATCTGATGATGTTGATGTCCCCAGCCTACTATCAACGATGGAGACCTTTGAACATGAAGCACAGTTACCTACATCAGCTGATGACCTAGTTGACCCATGGATATACTATGATGAACTCACAGGCGAAATTATCATACTACTTCCAAAGGAGCCCGTATCTTACCCAAGAGGTGAAGGAGAATGGGAAACAACACCATGGGTGTTCAGAGAGGAAACCAACGGAGAATACGCAAAACTCCTGGAGGAAAAAGGAGGTACGCCCGGTCAATGGATATGGGACCCACTATACGGACCCAATGGAGCAGTACGCATTAAGCCATTCCAGTGGGGATGGGGAGACAACTTCAAGGTAGTCTACAAGCGATTCATGAAAGGAAACACACCACAGATAAGTGAAGCCCTACCATGCATGGAACCACTATTCGAGGAAGGAGACTTGGTTCCAAGCTATGGCATGAATGAGGAACCAGACACACCATATGTCTTTGCTGAGTGGGACTTTGACCTAGACTTGGATCACCCAGAGAACAGCACACACCAGTTCAGATGCATGAGCGTCTACGGTGTAACAGACCTCCATAACGGAGTAGACCCAGACATGCCTGAAGGCGTCGAGGAAGGCTACTTCAGGATTGACTCAGAGGTACTCTACCAGCTTGATGAGGTCTTCAACCCGATTGACCTCAGCGATGTAGCTAACAAGGATACATTCAGTTGGTGTCAAAAGGGAACCGCCACAGAGACCATCACACTGCAAGCACACCTATTCGACAAGTACGGCAATCCAAGAGACTGCTTAGAGAATCATACAGTAGTCGCACCAGAGAAATGGGGCTACTATTGCCGTGATTCAGAAAAAGTACTGCTAATGGATAGCTCAGGTACTAATCCAACTAAGCTACTCTGGAGACCAGACGATTACACCATAGATGGAAACATAGTCACCATAGAACCAGCAGCTCTAACAGGTTACGACAGGTACAAGATACTCTACAATACCAAGTACATCACAGAACTCGTACTCACCGACGCAGAGTTTGGGACCGCAGACCCCGGTGACACAATGTTCGGGGTAGATATGACAAGAGAGTTCTTACCAGAATGCGTGAAATGGACCATCGATTTCGATGAAACAGACATCGCAGGACACTGGGCATCAGGAGCCATTCTAATCATAAACACACCAGATAAAACATACCAAGTAAAAATCGCAGACACGGGACCATACTACGCAGAGTACCCACCATGGACAGCAATGCCCATGCCACCCGGAATACAACTGTATAGTAGACGCGACGACCCAGATATGGGATCAACTGCACCTGATTACTTTGAGATTTGTATACCCTACAACTATACAAACGACAAATGTTTCAGTTGGGCAGCTTATGTCGAAGCTACGTGGAGTAGCCCCTCAGGAACTGGTTCAAACCAGATGGCATATCCAAATGACTGGGGAGGACTCCCAGCATCAAGCCCATGGGGCACACCTAACGTAAACATGCACAAGGACTGTTATCCGTTCCACGTTGGAAGATGGGAGTGGATGGTGATAGGCGGCTTTGCAGCTCCATCAGACAGCCTCGGAGCAGCCATGCTAAGCTCAGCGTGGAGCGACTGGAAGAACACAGAGGTATGGCTCAGCGGACTGGATATCAAGGCAACGGTAAATGCTCCAAGCATTCCATGGGTACATAGAAACTTCACAGCGATAGACGCAGACGTACGAGACCTATACTACATGAATCCACCGGACGACAATAGAACTAGCTTCCGAGACGATTGGTGTACACCGGATTACTGGAGTGGAGAAACAATTTACCCATACGCCATCAGCAGCAGTAACATGATTGTCGTAGGAGGACCACTAGCAAACCTAGCAGCTGACTACTTCAACGACTTCACAGACGCCAAGATATTCACAGAATACGGTGACGGCTTCTACGCCACAGGATGCTGGGCACGCACAGTGCTAGACCATTATGTCGGAAATTCAATGGTTAATGTACCCGACAACGAGCTATGGTACAGCAGCGTGGATGTCGATGACAAGGTCGGATACGCCCTAGTAAGCACATACAAAGACCTCAACGAGACCACAGGCTTCATCGTCTATGGATACACAGCAGAAGACACCTACTACGCATGCTACGCGCTACGCGGAGGACTCCTTGACTGGCTACAATACGTCCAGCCGGGAACCACTAGCATCATACTAGAAATTGACTATAACGACCTGCATCCAGTAGAGTTCCACGTCGCAGAAGCGGTTGGACTCTTCACAGAGTGCACAGGCTTCGAGACCAACTTCAAGACAAGCGATTACTACATGAACCATGAAGCAGCATTGAAGGCAGTAGAGTCTAACGCAGATAAGCTTGGACTCTGCTACAAGCTCGTTGATATCGAGTGGTGCGCACAAGTACACCCAGACCCATAACCCCCCTATTTTTTTGTATTAGCAACCTTTTTCTATCTATTAGTATGAAATGATGCGGGTAACCATTTGTCAAATAGACAACTCTTGGTAAGCAAGATAGAGAACGGGATCGTAATCGACCACATCCCCGCGGGGAAGGCCTTCCTCGTTCTCAAGTTACTCAAGCAGCCAAGCGATGCAGAGACCCTTATAGCCCAGAATGTTGAGAGCGGAAGCCTCGGTAAGAAAGACCTCATCAAAATAGAGGGAACATATCTTACTTCAAGCGAGATTGATATTATTGCGTTCGTAGCCCCCAACAGCACACTGAACATCATACAGAACTGGGAGGTAAAAGAGAAACGCGTCATCAAGCCACCCGAGAAAATCAAAGGAGTATTCCAATGCCCCAACCTCTTATGTCCGACGAACAAAGAGTTCGCGGCACCACCCACCGACTTTAAGGTGGAGACTGGTGAGAAGATAGAGGAAACTAAGCTTCACTGTACCTACTGTGATAGTACTTTATGGTATGGTTCGATTCTTGAGATAATAAGAAAGAATGGGTTCCAGATCGAGGGACGCGGCTTGGTATCAGAGGCAAAGATAGAGAAAGTCTTCCTAGAGGCTCTGATAAAGGGAGGAGCCCTAAGGTTCCCACCCAGCCCAGACCAGCCCTTCATATTAAAGAGCGGAAGACCAAGCCCATATTTTGTTAATCTTGGAGCCTTAACTGATGGTGAGAGCCTAGCCAAAGTGAAGTGGGCCTTCGCAAGCTACATTGCGTTACTGATGGAGCGAGGCGAGATACCCGACTTTGATTATGTGTTTGGTCCAAGCTACAAGGGCATCAGCCTAGCCACACTCACATGTGAAGGCTTGAACGAGCTCTATGGCATGGATAAACGCTACATGTATGACCGCAAGGAGGCAAAAGAGTACGGCGACCTCAGCACAGACCGTGTACTGGTAGGAGCCAGCTACTTCAAACCCGGACAACGGATACTTGTAGTGGATGACACCATCACCACAGGCATCACTAAAGTCGAGACCATAGAGAAGCTACGATTGCTGGGTGACCATGAGATCGTCGGGCTTGTCATTGCGGTTGATCGATTGGAGCGTCTCGGTGACAAGGATAACATCGAGAACATGGGTGCAGTAGAGTACTTAGAGGAGGAACTTGGGCTCAAGGTGCATAGCATCCAAGACATCAAGACCATCTATAACCTCATCAAAGACAGTCTCGACGAGGATATGAGAAAACTCTGGGTAGACTACTACAGCAAGTACGGCTTATCTAAGCTTGAGTAAATCCCCCACTTTTTATTCATCGCTTCAAAGAAAGTATCTATGAAGCATTTTGATGTCCTAGTAGTGGGTAGCGGCAGCGGCATGATGATAGCAGACGCTGCTGTGAACACAGGTAAAACAGTTGCATTGGTTGAGATGGGTAAACTTGGAGGAACATGCCTTAACACAGGTTGTATCCCATCCAAGATGGTAATCTATCCAGCTGATGTGGTGAATATCATCAAGCACGCCGAGGAACTGGGTATTAAGGCGACAATAGACGAGATTGACTTCGCGGGGATCATGAAAAGAACCCGCGAATTTGTAGCTCATGACCGTCACCCTATGGAGGAATCAATCAAACAGGTAGAGGGCCTCACCTTCTACCCCGTAAAGGGAGAATTCATCGAC
>JAHLLU010000179.1 GCA_020444005.1 archaeon | reverse complement strand
TGAGTTCTTTTAGGAGTGTTTTGGGTTTCTCGGGGCTGATCATATAGATGGAGTTGTCCACAAACATGTTCATGATAATATCTTCAGCGTTTGTATAATCAATGAACTTGAACCCACTTTTACGTAAGTTGGCAGACTGGTCTGTTGCGTATTCGGTTGCGGCTTTGCTTATTTCATCGTCTACTCTGATGTACACTTCTACGCGGTTAATTTCCTTGTAAGGGATCGTCACCGCTTTTCTTAGAAGACGTGAAATCTTGAACCCATCAGGGGTTAGAACGTATTTGCTTGTATAGACCGGGAAGAATCGTGGAATCGCCCACGTTAGGAACAGTGTGGAGACTATGACTATGATGTCTTCCCAGAACATCTGGCTACCAATCACCATACCCTCTTGAAGATGTAACGCTGTCTGGTAGACATTATAGAGGAAGAGAGGTAGGTTAACGGCTGGAATAATATACCCTAAGAGCATTCTTCGTCTCATCAGGGGTAGGGATTTGACTTCTTCGCTCAAACCAGTTCCAGTCAAAAGACGGAGACCCTAGATATAAAACCCTACCAGAACCCAAAAAAAGGAGAAACCCCCAAGCCCTAGGCATGAACATCACTGTCCTCCGACTCGGTCACAGGCCTCACAGGGACAAACGACTATCAACACATCTGATTCTCTGCGCCCGCGCCTTAGGTGCTGAGAAAGTGATCTATAGTGGGGACGAGGACCCGCGTCTTGAGGAGGGGATCGGTGATATAGTTGAACGCTGGGGCGGCGAGTTCAGTATAGAATACGATTCTAACTGGAGGGGCGTCGTGAAGCAGTGGAAAGGCAACATAGTGCACCTGACTATGTACGGGATTCCGGTCGAGGAAGGGGCTCCCATGATCAGTGAAACAGAAGAACCGCTTCTCGTCGTGGTGGGGGGTCCAAAGGTGCCCCGAGACATGTATGAGCATGCTACTTGGAATGTCTCGGTGACGAATCAGCCTCATAGCGAGGTCAGTGCTTTGGCGATTTTCATGCTGTTACTGCAGGGGGAGGATGCTCTCAAGCATGATTTCTCTGGTGGTTCGATTAAGATTACGCCTAGTGAGCGTGGAAAATGCGTGGAGGTTAGTAAAGACTAAATCACGCGAATGCGGATATTATGGGGGATCGAAGAAATTGGCGTCTATATATACTGTTAATGATGAAACACTTTACAACATAGCTAGGGTACTTGGAGGAGAAGATGGCGTCAAGATCATCGAGATACTCCACGATAAAGACAATATTACAGTCGAGGAGCTAGCTGAGATCACTGAGATTCAGATCAACGATGTTAGGAAGCTCTTGTACAGGTTCTATAATCATAGCTTGGTGACTAACAGACGGTTTAGGGATAAGGAGACTGGGTGGTTCATTTTCCAGTGGAGTCTTCAGCCTGAGCTTGTCGAGGCATATGTTCATAGTATTAAACAAAAGATATTGCGGAAGCTTGAGACGCGGTTAGCGTATGAGAATACTCACGAGTTTTATCACTGTGGTAATCCTGGGTGTTCGAATACTACTTTTGAGGTAGCAATGGAGACTGTTTTCCATTGCCCTAACTGTAATGAGCCTCTTCACAGGGTGGATAACCTTCCTGTGATAGAGTTCCTTGAGAAGAAGATAGAAGAGATCAAGGAGGAAATGGAGGACTGAGTCTCCCATCTAGAGACGAGGCTCTTGGGATTCTTGAGGCGGTTGGGACCCCGAGCCATGTTATTGAGCACTGTGTGAATGTCACTAAGATAGCGTTACGTATTGCTAATCAGCTGATTTTCAGGGGCTATGATGTTGATATCCGGCTAGTTGAGGCTGGTGCTTTGCTTCATGATATTGGTAGAAGCCAGACTCATGAGGTTGATCACGCGGTGGTTGGTGCAGAGATCGCTCGTGGGCTTGGGTTATCTGAGAAACTTGTTTTGATTATTGAGCGGCATATTGGTGCAGGGATACCAGAATCTGAGGCGAAGGCGCTTGGTTTGCCTGCGCGTGATTATTTTCCTGTGAGTCTTGAGGAGAAGATTGTGTCTTATGCTGACAAGTTGATCGCTGGTCGCTGTGAGGTGGATATTGAGGTCACGATACGTGACTTTGCGGATAAACTTGGTGTGGATCATCCTAGTTTGGAGAGGCTTAGGGATCTTGATGCTGAGATGAAGGCTTTGTTGGCAGGCTAGATTCGTTAACGTTTTATGTGTGATGTTGATCCAATAAGGGTGCGTGGGCCGGTCGTCCAGCCTGGTTAGGACGCCGCCTTTACGAGGCGGAGGTCGCAGGTTCAAGTCCTGCCCGGCCCACCATTGTTTTCTGGTGTCTACTGGTGGGTACTTTGGGAAAAAAATTTTCTTGTGTGAATTGGTGTGATTTTGTATTATTTGGTTGTGTACGTTTTGGTATTGATTAGCCGGTGTTTTGGTACTGATTGAGATCGAAACTGGGATGTTCTGGGGCTGGTTTAGTTGAAAGAACCCTGATTATGGCTGGGGTGCTGGTACCCCCCCTCCCCCCCATGTTTGAGAACAATTAAACTGTACGGTTCCAACGATTATTTATGAGTTCTAATATTGAGAAGGCGACACTGGGGGGAGGCTGTTTCTGGTGTACTGAGGCGGTTTTCCTTGAGATTGAAGGAGTTATGGGTGTTGTCTCGGGTTATTCTGGTGGTCACGTGAAAAACCCAACGTATAATCAAGTAGTCAGTGGCACAACTGGTCACGCGGAGGTAGTTCAGGTCTCGTTTGACCCAGAGATCGTATCTTACCGGGAGATATTGGAGGTATTCTTTACAATGCATGATCCTACCTCGTTGAATCGTCAAGGAGCGGATGTGGGGACGCAGTATCGGTCTGTTATCTTTTACCATGGTGAAGAGCAGCGTAAGGTAGCAGAAGCGTTCATCAAAGAGATGAATGAGACTAATTTGTTCAATCTTCCCATAGTTACCCAGCTTGAGCCATTCGAGGCTTTCTATGAAGCGGAAGACTATCACAAAGACTACTATAATAGAAACAAGAATCAAGGATACAGTAGGTTTGTTATCAAGCCCAAGCTAGAGAAAGTTGAGAAGAAGCACAAGGAGATGCTCAAGTAATGGTCGAGACAGCAGAGTATGATGTTATCCGTAAGGATGGTTCTTTTGAGATCCGGCGTTATCATGAGATGTTAATGGCAGAGGTTGACCAGACAAGGGGTTCAGGGTTCAACACTCTTTTCCAGTATATCTCGGGTAAAAACAAGTCGAAATCCAAGATCGCTATGACTAGTCCCGTTATGAGCTCTGAAAAGATAGCCATGACGAGTCCAGTTATGAGTTCAGCAAGCAAGATGGGTTTCATGGTACCCAGCGAATATAGGATGGAGACTGTACCAGAGCCCAGCGATCCCCGTGTAACAATAGTCAAGATACCAGTACGCTACATCGCTGCTATTCGTTTCAAAGGCTTTGCTTGGAAAAACGAGGTCAAGAAACAGACCAAGCTTCTTCTAGACTGGCTTCACAAGGAGAATATCGAGACAAAAGGCTCTGTCTTCCTGATGCAGTATAATCCACCTTTTGTACCTGGATTCTTGAGAAGAAACGAGATGGGTATTGAAATTATATATAATGAATAGTTTTCCAATATTCATAACAATATTTTTCCCATATTCTGTACTGCGATAAAATAGGACAATATATTGGCTTATTGTTCCAACCATGTCAATTCCTTTAAAAGACCTTTTAATGCAAAAGAAAGTTATTCAAAATACAGTAAAAGTGATTGGACTTGATTGAAAAATATACAACAGCAATAATTCAATACAAAAGAATTGACCCCGAAGAAGTACCCGACGTAAACAAGCGGAGAAAAGCAAACCTGAAAAAACTACTGGAAAGTTTTCCAACTCTCGACACATGGAATGTAATTGATCCAGTAAAACTCGTTGTTTGCCCAGAGAACATACTAAGGCACGAGTTCAACGCAAAAGAGTCCACTCAGAAGGAGAGAGTAGCCTCCGCTGTAACCATACCCGGTCCAGAAACAGATGAAATAGCCGAGATGGCGAAGAAATACAAATCATATATCAGCATGTCAATGCACGAAAAAGACCCACAATACCCCGATTACTTCATGAACACTGCTTTCATTATGAACCCGAAAGGGAAAATCGTCCTCAAGTTCAGAAAGATAAACCCATGGATACCCCTCGAAGTCTCAACAAGCCCTCACGATATACCTGACTACAAGGAACCCATGTTCCCTGTTGTTGAAACCGAGCTAGGAAACCTAGCATGCATGGTTTGCTATGACCAGTTCTTCCCAGAAGTTGCTAGACAGCTTACATTTAACGGCGCAGAGGTAATTCTCAAACCAACTATTTTCCCGCCCTATCCCCAGCATATGAACTATGAGCCCTACGACTGGTATACCACAGTCAACAAAATGAGAAGCATCGAGAACATGGTATATGGTGTAAACTGTAACAGCGGAAAATATGGAAACAGCATGATAGTAGATTATCTTGGCAGAATACTAGCCAGAGGCGCAAGGGGAAGACAGATGACCATAGGTGCTACCATCGATGTTCAGGCTCAACGAGATTACAGAAACAAAACACAGCTACACAACATGGTACAACAACTGCGAACAGAGTGCTACACCTACCTACAAGAACCCATGTGGCCAGTAAACAAACCTCTCCTTAACGAGGAAGACTACCCTGCGTGGGCTCCAAAGCCAAAATTCTATAAAAAATAATAGGGTGAGTAACTCACCTATTTCTTGTAAACTGTTTCTCCGCCTAGGATCGTCTCAAGCACGACTGTATCCTTGATATCAGGCTCTGGACAGGTCAGAATATCCCGATCCAGTAT
>JAHLLU010000178.1 GCA_020444005.1 archaeon | reverse complement strand
CCGGAGGCAATGATGGAAAAACCAGTAATAGCACCAGACAAGATAGTAGGCTACGAAAAAGTCTGCAGACGCTGCGGAACCCAGATGCCCTTTGACTCACTGTTCTGTAGCCAATGCGGAGGCACATTAAAGAAACGCAGATCAGAGACAATGAAATACTGCAGATACTGCGGCCACAGACTACACTTCTTAGGCGAGTTCTGCCCAGACTGCGGAAAAGAAATAAACATAGTCGATAAACCTAAGGTCTTCATATCAGACTAATTGATTCTAACATCAACACGAATCTTAGAAACCCCAGGACTATACTTAGCCACCCTAACCCCACCGAGAAACTCACAAGTGCGATTATACTCTGAAGCTGCTTCCTCGACAAGCTTTACCGCATCAGTGTATGGATCATCATCTGGAGCCCAATGATAGAAATGCAGCATTCCTCCAGGTTTCACCATGGGTACCGTGATATCCAAGAATAGATGTGCTCCTTTAGGTAAAGGCGTCAATACTCTATCAAATTGTTTACCTAGAGTTGGACATACCTCTCTGACATCGCCTTGAATGGCTGTAACTCTATCTTGTAGCTTGTTCAGTTTGATATTTTCTAAGCAGTATCTATGAGCGTCCTCATTCAACTCGATGGCGGTACAGATAGTTCCCGGGTTATGCTTTGCTATACAGATAGGAAAAGGACCAATACCGCTAAACATCACCAAAACATCCTCAGGATCAGTGATCTGTTCACAGATACGTTCACGCTCACTGCTTTCACGAGCAGAGAAATACGTGACCCTTGGATCGAGTTTAAACCTACACCCAGACTCCTTATGGATCACCTCGGTATCAGGATCACCATATATCAACCGATAGTCCCTAAGTCTGAGTTCACCATAACGCTCAGAGGACTTTGCCAAAACACTCTTCACGTTCTTATGAACGTGCATTAAAGCCTCAGCGATTATCGTCTCATATGATTCAAGCTCTTCGGGAATCTCAATAATAGCAACAGCATCTCCCTTAGATCCAAGTATATCAAAACTAGATGGAACTAGCTCGATAAGCTCATCAGATAATTTTCCAATTAGATTTGCCTTCAACGTATTTTTCAAAGTGGACAACAGCACATGCTTAGAAGATAGACTTTTCTCCAGTCTTCCTAGCTAGCTTACCCCTCACAGGAATCTCATCCTTAAACATATCCTCTGGACGTGTATTATCCCTCGTCTTACGTTTAACGGTGAGACCGCATACACCGTTTTCGAGAAGCTGTCTTTTGTGGCACATTGCGTATGTGCATCCTTTGGGGTCACATTGCTCGTTAGTCCAACTGCACCAAGCGGTTTTTCCACGGAAGGTCAATGCGCGCTTAGTACATTTGAAAGTTCGGCATTTTGGATTACATAATTCATTATTTGCCAAAGTGCGAAACACCAGAAATTCTTTATTTGGTTAAGTGAAACTCTTGCATAATTTAAATCTTGTCAACAAAAAACTGAAAAAAGAGCATATTTGATAGCATAACAATACAGTATATTACACAGTATCTTTGATCAATCATCCTTTAATTAATAGACATAGTTTCCTGAGCACACGAGGAGCCAGTAGTGAATACTTACGATAAAATACTCATAGTAGACGATGATGATTCACTTCGAGAATCAATGGTCAGCATCCTCGAAAGTGAAGGATACATGCTGGACGTGGCAAAAAGTGGACAGGAAGCTGAATTAAAGATAAAGAATAAGGTCTACAACCTGATACTTTTAGACATCAGACTGCCTGATATCAGTGGAATCGAGTTACTAGCCAAGATAAACGAGTATTCACCACATATGAAGAAGATAATGCTTACAGGATTCCCCGACACAGACTCAGCTATTAATTCGGTGAACAAAAAAGCAGACGCATACCTAGTCAAACCCTTCGACCCGGAAAAACTATTAGAAGTTATTGCTGAGAACCTAGCCCAACAGAAAGAAGAACTCAGGTACACTCAGGAAAAGGTTCTCGAATACATCCAGAACAGGGTAAGAGAACTGGATCAACAGCCCACGATGATAAATAGGGGGCAATAGGCTTGGCAACAGAGGTAGCGGAATCATACGATTTAGATGAACCCCTACTTAGTAGAAAAAAGGAAGAATTCAGAAAATGTCTAATGGAAAGCATTGAGGAAGTTCTTTCTTTCAGCAAAGTTGTCTTAAACTTTCTAGAATTAAACACCCCATTCAAGTGTAAAGAGATACTTGAGTGCCCCGAAGTCTTTAGCTCTGAACTTAGAGATCTATTTGGTCAGAGCGCTACAGGGATTGAGGAACTGATAATTGAAAGATTCTTTATAAAAATAGATAAACAATACGAAAAAGATAGGAATAAAAAGTTTGAAGATTATATTAAAGAAGCATTAAAAGGTTATACTGATTATTATTAAATTACTAAAAATCATCTTCATAAAACAGGGATACAAATAATCACCTAGATATTAATCCTTAGAAACTGCAGATATTTTTATATATAAAAAACGATAATTTCACAGCATATGGTTAACGCTACGTAGCGCACTGTTTAAATCATATAAAAACAACTGAAAGGAAGTTAAAAATGCCTCAAAAAACAGGAACCCCGAAAACAGTACTTTTGGCTACAAGAGTTACTCCTAGAATCAGAGACATTGTGGTTCAGATGGCTTCTCGGGAAGGGTTGAACGTCAGTGAGTGGATGAGGAACCTCATTATTATGGAATTAAAAAGAGCAGAGGCATTACCCAACGTATTGCGGGCACCTACATTTGACTTAGAGATGGATGATAATGAGTGAAAGAATTTCAACAGGAAACCCAGAACTTGACACACTGCTTGATGGAGGATTTCTAAAGAACAGTATGATTCTCCTTGCGGGAAACCCTGGAGCAGGTAAAACAATACTTTCATCAAGATTCATTTATGAAGGCGCGCTTGAAGATGAACCCGGCGTCTATGCTTGTTTCGCAGAGACCCGTAAAAGGCTTATCTCAGATGTGAAGAAATTTGGCATAGATTATGAGCCACTTATAAGGCGTAGGAAAGTCGAGGTTCTTGACCTCAGCATTGGAAGCGAGACAGAGGTACAGTCAGCGCTAAACCAGATCTTTGAATCGATCACTACCTTGAGGGCAAAGAGACTGGTGGTTGATAGCATTGCGGCGATGGCGATGGGACTTGAGACAGAGTTTGAGAAACGCCATCTTATCAGACTGCTTTATAGGTTAATACTGAAAACGGGATGCACCACTATAGCTATTACGGATATTCCTTGGAATAGCAATAGGATCGGTGAGAGTATTGAGGAATTTGTTGCTGATGGCATTATCCTGATGGAACATCAATACGATTCGAGTGATACTTTGAAGCGTCAGCTCAGGATCACGAAAATGCGTGGTACAAATCACTCAAGAAAAACCCACAAATATACTATTAGCTCGAATGGTTTGAATATAGAGTTATAGATTAGGAGTATATCTCCAAATCTTCAGGCTCATCTTCTTTGGTACTCCGGTACTTGATATAGACATAAGCGCCTAGTATCAAAGCAATCAGTACAGCTAATCCTATCAGGATATGGAAGACCTGAACCTGTCTACCAAATACAGTGATTGTTAACTCGTCAGTCTCAATATTTTGAGCGATCTGGATGTTTTTCTGAGCCTCATTAGGCTCATAACCGGTTTTAGAAGCGGAAGCCTTCAAACGGAGAGTATCATACTTTTGAATTATCTCGGCTTGTGCAATACCGTCATCATCGGTCTCAGTGTCCTCTGATAAAATTACTCCACCTAGGGCGGTCCATTCTATTTCTGCTCCAGGTACGGGGAGACCGTTACTAGTGAGTTCTACCTGTACTGTGAAGGTTTGGTTGATCATGATTGTGGACGGGGTGCTTAATGTGATATTCATCCCCTTCGTTACTGTCTGTATTGGTTTCTCTGAAGGAATTACACCCATCAGTGACGCCAAGATATTGGTGTTACCCTCTATTCCAGTGGAGGTGAATTCAGCTGTTGCATAACTGTTTCCTTGACGAATATAAACTGAATTAGGAACAGTACCTACTGGGGGGTTTGTGCTAGTAAGATAGACCTCTGTATCAGTTCGAGCTGAAACCGGGTTACCCTCATCATCAAGGAATTGGACTGTGATTATATCGTTCTCGGTACCATCCGCTACAAGGATACTTGGGAAAATATACAATTCAATTATGGATGGAACTTGTCCTTGTACCGTAAGAGTCTCTGAGGAGGGCGCGACTCCGGGGCTTGTGGCGCTTATGATTGTCTCTCCGTTCTCTGTATAACATGTAATGTTTGCAGAGGTCTTGAATGAATCTTCACTTATTGTTACGGTTTCATCGATTGTAGCGATGTTTGTGTTGCTACTTGAAAGATAGACGATAGTATCTTCGGTTGCTCTGACAGGGCTTCCATCATTATCTTGTAGCTGAACTGTTACAGCAGTATGTGATTGCCCATCAGATAACAATACATCAGGACTAAAGAATAATGCGACACGTTCTGGGAACGGAGCCTGTTCAAAGACTATTATCTGATCAGAGCCGGGGGTATATCCCTGTGCTTGAGCTGAAACAAATACCTCACCGGTTAGCGTGCCAGATACAAGGAACTCTGTTGAGGCATAATTGGAGCCTTGTGGGATAGTTAGGTTTTGAGTGACCGTGATTAAGCTGTGGTTTGAGCTTGTTAGGGTTATTTCTACGTTTTCTGAAGCGGTTAAGGGGAGGCCGAGATTATCTGTAATCTGAACAAATACTTTTCCGGTTTCACCTACAACATTAGGTTGGTTCCCGGGGGTAGCGTACACCACGAGTTTTGCATTAACATTTGACCGAGAGACTT
>JAHLLU010000177.1 GCA_020444005.1 archaeon | reverse complement strand
AACAGCGGAGAATCTCATAATTGGAATCAACAGAAATAAACTGGAAATCTTTGTGGACAAGCGAGGACTGGTGGGCAAACTGGTTAGGGTTCACACTCTTCATCTTAGTCTATCTTGAGATTCTATCTGATGCCCCAAGACCCTCTCTTTGGGTATCTAACCCGTTTTCATCTCTAACCGGTAACACGGTTATGATGGTATTGGCTCTGATGGTGGGTTTGGTTACCCTGTTTTCAATTGGAATATGGGCGATGGGGGGACATCCCAGAAAATATGTTCCAGCGTTTATAGTAATCTTCGTCATCGGGTATATTGCGCAGATAATAGCGGGTCAGAGAACCTTCAAGACATATGGTTTTGAGTATGTTTTCTGGGCGCTCTTTGCTGGGATTCTGATTCGAAACCTTGTAGGGCTTCCTGATTGGCTGAAACATGCTGTTAAGACAGAGTTATACATCAAGACAGGGCTCGTGCTCCTGGGAGCAGAGATACTATTCAATGTATTAATGAACCTAGGCATATATGGACTGGTTCTAGCCTGGGGTGTAACCCCAGTTGTACTCTACATAACCTATAATCTTGGAGCAAATCGCTGGAAAATGGAAAAATCCCTCGCCCTCTTGATAGCCTCAGCGACATCTGTTTGTGGTGTTTCTGCAGCAATAGCAATGGCGGCAGCCTCTAAAGCAAAAAAAGAACATCTTACCGTCACCATCTCAATGTCATTGATATTCACAGCCTTAATGCTGGTTGGTATGCCATTACTCATCAAATCCGTTGGCATGAGCCAGATCGTAGGTGGCGCATGGATCGGTGGTACAATAGACTCCAGTGGAGCGGTAGTGGCTGCCGGTGAGTTGCTGGGTGAGGAAGCGATGGAGGTTGCCATCGTCATTAAGATGATTCAGAACATGATGATAGGAATACTTTCCTTCGTTGTAGCAGTTATCTGGGTTCTAAAGGTTGAACGTGACCCTGAGGCACCTAGACCAAGTGTCTTGGATATCTGGTATAGGTTCCCTAAATTCATTCTAGGTTTCATTGCTTTATCCCTTGTATCCTCGTTTATACTCAATCCAATGATAGGCGAGACAGCCTTATCCGCTATACTGGATGTGACCAAGGGGCTTCGAACATACTTCTTTAGCATTGCATTCGTATGCATAGGGCTAGAAACAGGGTTCAAGGAACTTGGGCAAAACATCGAGAGCCGTGACCCATTGAAGCTATATCTTTTTGGTCAAACCCTCAACCTAGTAATGACTTTGATCTTCGCATTGTTCCTTTTTGGGCTTATAATGCCCAGATAAAATAGTTAAAGGAGCTTGAATCGTTCTAGGTGTATGTTTTCTCTTTTTACGCCTTTTTTGATGAACTGTTTCTCCAAGTCTTCAATCATCGCCATCGGTCCACAAATGAATATATCAGAGTCCAACAGGTCTTGACTGGTCTCACTTATCTCCTCAACTGATAACCGTGATACCGAACGGGTATCAAATGCATAATAATTGCAGTTATCCCACTCTGATAACCTATCTTTCAACTCTTTACCAAGTTCCTTGTCGCCATCGTTTCTATACGAGAAATACATGTCGATAGCAGGACGACTTGACTCATCACTCAACGCCTTTATCATTGACAGATAAGGCGTAATACCAATGCCTCCTGCGATCCAAACCTGTTTATTACCACCCTTTCTGTAGTTGAATCCACCATATGGACCGTCTATCGTAACTTCTGTTCCAAATGATAACCCACTCAGACGTCTCGTATAGTCCCCTAGGGGTCTAATTGCTAGACTGAGACGTGAATCTGATGGCTTACTTGTCATTGAGAATGGATGTGTTTCTTTCAGTTCTTCATGTTGGAACGATGGGAAGATAAACTGACCTGAAGTATAGGGAATCCTTTCATCGATGGGCTTCATGTCGATTTTTATTACCTCTCCTGATGACTCGATTGTTTCAACGGTATATCGATATTTTTTGGATACAATGTTCCCGAGTAGAGTCGTATTAACATAGGATACTCCGGCTACAAGCACCAGTACTGAAACATATAACCTTAGAACTGGTTGAGTGCTAACGTTACTGCCAACCGTAAAAGCATGAACAGTACCGATCATGAATACTATTCCTAGGCTCTTGTGTATTTTCTGCAGTTTTTGATACTCGAAACGTCTGAGAACTGTAAAGATAATCGCTACACTGAACAGGATAAGTGCTAATTTTCCTATGTTTATTGGGATAGAGCTACTGGGGAGGAAGAATAGTATCATTGCCATTATGCTGGTTTCTAGCTCCCTTAAGGCTAGGAAGCTGGGGTGCATCAGTAGAAGTATGAAGGTGATTAGCCCTTTGTCATGGTGTACCTTGTAGACGTTATCTAATCCCCCATATATCCTGTCTAGATACTTGTTGCGAGAGGAGAGTAATACGTTTAACGCGAATAACCCTATACCGGCTAATCCACCTATCTTTGCTAATGTTGTGCATGTATTGTAGAAATTATCTAGCTTTAGAACACTAGGGTTCTCCACCAGCAATATGATTACTGGTAGAAAGGTTGCGACATATGTCACAATGTTGCCGATTAGTATGTTGCGTCTCAAGATAATTGATCTTGGGGATCAAGAGAGAAAAAGGTAACTAGGTTTTATCGAGTTCAAGCCTCTTTAATGTCTTCTTGGTTGGGTGCCCTGTTGTAGGGTCCCATCCACGTGCCTGATAGTATTCGTCAAGCATAAGATCAAGGTCGATAACTGTACCAGCGCTTTCGCCTTCACTCAGCGGTGTCTTCATGAACCTGTTTGGGAGGGTATCGTCTTTGCGTGTTATTCCTTCCCTGACACCAAACATTCGTTCAATGTTTGTTATGCGTTCGCCAGCTGTTCTTATCTCCTCTGGGGTCACCGTGATCCCGGTAGTTATCGTATAAGCTTCTGCTGCCCTTGGATACTCAAGTAGCATCATGTTCTGCATGATGTTTTTACATGGTTCAAGAGCGTCTATTACCGCGCACCAGTCCTCAAAGTAGTGGATCAGTTTACCCTTTCCAATATCAGACATCCTCAAAGTTGCGCCGGGTTCACCGAACATCTTCGCTCCTATCGATGGGTCGTCACTCAGTTCAATGAAAGGCTCGCTTCTTAGATGGTCTCCGCCTCGTGTAGCAACTGCGTAGCCGAGGCCGAATCCTTTGAGTCCACGGGGGTCTGCCATGATCAGGTCCATTCCCTTTACCTGAACCGTGTACTCCAGTCCTTTACCTAGCTTCTCTGCTGCGGAGACTGATCCATCGGCTAGAATATCGCCGAAGCCTTCCCGGTTAGCTATCTTATGGATTAGGGTTAATACTGCTTCTGGGTTTCCCCAGTTGAGTTCTAAGCCTCCTGTCTCTTCTTTGGTGAGTAATCCTTTCTCGTAGAGCTCCATTGCCCATCCTATGCATCCTACGGTGCTCAGTATATCGATGCCAAACTGGTTGCATAGATCATTGGCTTTCAATGCAAGCTCAATATCGTTGTTTCCAATCCTTGATGTGAAGCTTCCGAGGCTCTCATACTCTGGCCCCTCACCATGGAGTCCCTTGTACGTTCCATCTTTCACTGTGTATATTCTGCTACAAGGTATGGTACATGCAAAGCATCCACGGGTCTTTACGTTGTACTCCGCGGCCAGCTTCTCGCCACTTACCATGTGAGCGTCTTCAAACACGCCCTGTGTATAGTTTCGGGTTGGGAGAAAACCAGCTTTATTGGCCATCATTAGTATTCGGGTGGTGCCCATGAGTCTACGCCCCGGGTATTGTTCATGTTGCCTGATCTCTTCTTCAAGTTCTAGTACTAGTTTCTCGAATCTATCTGGGTCAGCGACTTGTATTGCGCCTGTTCCATTGACTGCTACTGCTTTGATGTTTTTACTCGCCATTACTGTGCCCATGCCTGTTCGGCTTGCTGCTCGTACCTGATTTGCGAATAACCCTGCGTATAGTACGCCTTTCTCGGCTGCCGGTCCACAGATAAGGGTCTGGGTTCTTTCCCCATGTTTCTTCTTGATGCTTTTGTCTGTCTGGAATACTGTGTTTCCCCATACATCTCCAGCGTCAAGTATATCCACATGATCATCCTTGATTGAGATGATGCTCGGTTTCTCTGCTTTTCCTTCAATGATTATTTGGTCATATCCAGCGAACTTCATCTCAGACGCAAAATGACCACCAGCGTTAGTGTCCCCAAAGATACCCGTCAAGGGGCTCTTTGCTGATACATTGAAGCGGCTTGCGGTGGGGAACATTGTTCCCACAAAGGGACCAGTTGCGATCATTAACTTGTTCAGAGGTCCAAGTGGGTCGGTTCCTTTGGGTATCTCTTTATAGAGCTTGTAGGCGTTGAAGCCTCTTCCGCCTAGGAAGTGTTTTGCTTCCCACTGGTCGAGTCGCTCTGTTGATGTTTTATCGTCTGATAGGTTTATTCTGAGTACCTTTCCGGTGTATCCGTAGAATTTACTCAAAACCCCACCTCCTTCGGAGTTGATCAAATACGGTTATTGGTGTTGACGTTGACTCGGGTGTCTCCATGTACTCCAGTGCGCCTGTTGGGCAACGCATAACACAAACAGGTTCACCGCCGCAAAGATCACAGATGATCGCCTTCTCAGGTATCTTGATTGCATCATATTTGCAGGCTTCCGCACAGGCTCCGCATCCGATACATTTCTCAGTGTCTACGGTTGTCACGCCTTCAACGGTTTTTGTTATGGCGCCTGTTGGGCATATCTGTGCTGGTGGACAATCTGTGCATTGATGGCACATTACAGGGTAGTCGAGTCCATCTCGGTCATCCTTATGGACTGTTACTCTGGCAAGGCTTGGGCTGAATACTCCT
>JAHLLU010000176.1 GCA_020444005.1 archaeon | reverse complement strand
TGGTTTGATGCATACTCAGCATCAATTTGACCGTATTTTTAATCATTCTTTGATAGGAATCGGATTAATTGACAAGAATAATCGGATTCATCGATGCAACATGTTGTTCAGAAGAATATTGGGTCTTGAGTCCTGTGACAATAGGTTTGGGCTCCTTGATGAGCCTAGAATATTCTCCAAGATACATGGTAGACTTTTACCCGGTGAGTCTATTCATTTGGATCTTTCACTGGATTTCAAGAAACTGCGTGATGTTGGTTTCCTTGAAAGTAACCGAGTTGATGTTGGACCGGTTGAAGTTATTGTGTCTCCCGTTATGTTGGAGATGGGTGAGGATGGTTATCTTGTTCAAGTAATGGAGCAGCGAATTAGATAATATTATGTAGTTGCTTCACAAATTAATCGCATCTGGTCTGAAATGCGAACCGGCATCATTCTCAGTGGAGGCAAATCCTCTAGACTTGGTCAAGACAAGGGATTGGTAAAGCTAGAGGGGCGGCCTCTTGTCTCTTGGGTTATTGATATTCTCAGTGGAGTTGTTGATGAGATTGTCGTGGTTGTTGGATCGGAGGAGACTATTCCATGGTACTGGGAGGTTATTCCTAATGATGTCCGCGTGGTTTCTGACTGTTATCCTGAGGATTCTCCTCTGATTGGGTTGATAACTGGTTTGAGGGAAGCGCGGGGGGATTATGCTGTGGTTTGCGCTTGTGATATGCCTTTTATTGATCCGGTTATTTTGGAGCTGTTGTTTTGTGTCTCTTATGGCTTGAATGGGACCTTACTGCAGAAACCAAACGGCTGGATAGAACCCCTTCCCTCTGTTTATCATGTAGCTAATTGCCTTGAAAACGCAGAGAGGATGAGAGTTCGGGGTGAGCTACGTATCAGGAAGGTTCTTGAAAACATGAATGACAAGGTCTCTGTGCCTACTGAGAAACTGAGAGAAATTGATCCTGATCTAGTTTCATTTATCGACCTTGATACAATGGAGAGCGTAGAAGCTGCCAAGCACTTGATTAAACCCCAGCACTGACTCTATATTTTTCAACAATTGTATATACTCGTTACGTGTTGATATATCTGAACTTATATGGATACTCGTAAGATAATGGCTCTGGGGAAATCTAGCCTTGTTGTGTCCCTTCCCAAAGAATGGATAGAATCCAATGATGTAAAAAAAGGGGATTTGGTATCACTGGAGGTTCAAAGAGACCTTTCTCTATTAGTAAAATCATCTCTTAATATGACTGGCAAAGAGAAACGCATTATCGTTGATATTGATAATGACGCGAGTTCTGATTCTATATTTCGTATTGTTATCGGGTGTTATCTTAACGGCTACAACAATATAGTGTTAAACTCGGATAGTATTTTCTCAGTCAAACAGCAGCAAGCAATCCGAGATGTAGTCAAATCACTCTATCTTAGAATCCTTGCTAGTAATGCAAGCAGCATAACCCTACAGACCTTGATGAATGAGTCCATGGCGAATGTCCGTGATGGCGTAGAGCGAATGCATCTTATTACCTTGTCCATGTGCAAAGATGTCTTGAAGGCTATGAAAACATGGGATCTTGAGTTAGCTCGTTCAGTGGTAGCCTTAGAGGAAGATGTAGACCAGTTCATGTTCTACTCCTTGAGACTTCTACGTTCAGCGGCGATTGATCCCGCTTTGGCTAACCATCTTGACTTAGATATGTTGGACTGCCTTGATTATCAGACTTTGGTTGATTTGATTGAACGTGTGGCTGATAATGTGCATAATGTAGCATATAGCTTAGTCCAGATCGAAGAATACAAGAAGAGTGTACCCCAGGATCTTTGGGACAAACTCACCAAGACAACTGAGGCGAGTATCAAAGCATATGAGACCGCTATTGAGGTATATCGAAAGAGATCTGTTGAGGACTGCGATATAATTATTGATGAGCAATATCGGCTTTCTCAGCTTGCCAGATCTATTACCCCATTCCCGAATATGTCTGTGAGTGAGCCTTTCTTCTATCCATTGTTCGTCATTAGGGATAGTGTGATGCGAATTGGGGATTATGCTTCTGATATCGCTGAGTTGACCATCGATAAGGTATATAAGCCTGAGTGATTGGGTTTAATCTTCCACCACTATATTTGTATATATTATATAGAAGAAATATTTATCGGAGTGGGTTTGTATGGACAATATGAGAAAAAATGTCAAACCCATGGCATGACCTAGCCGAAAAAACACTTGGCCCCGATGACACAATCGAAAAGACCTATTCTTGTCGTTTCGAGAAACAAGGTGGATACCTATGTTTGGCGAGAAAGAAAATGGTATTCGTCAGCGTAAAGGGATTCCTAAGAAAAAGTTATGATGTCCTCTTGAATGCTCCCTATGATGAAATAGACGAAGTGAAGCTTGCCGGAAGATACAAGATAGACCTCATACATAAAGGTGAAACACATCTAATAGAAACTAGCGACATCTCAGCAAAGATACTGGTCGAAGGAATTCAGGACGTAATAAAGTCCTCTTCTGCTCAGGTAGAGATTTCGGGGCTTTAGTTTCTCTCTTTTTTTTAGCCGCATATTTTGCATTTGTCTTGTTTAGCTATCTCTATGAACTCCATTGTGAGGTCTTCTAGGTCGAAGAATAGAAGTCGTCCCGGTAATGATGGAGTTTTTTTCGTTAATATTTTGATGGCTTCGCTGGTCTGTATGCTGGCTATTATATTGATAATTGATGGGTGGACACCTTGGCTTGCGTTGCTTGGTAGCTTGGAGTCATCTATTCCGCCTTTGAAGCATTCTAGGCATGGAGTTTTATGTGGAATTATTGTTGTAGCTGTACCGATTTGCCTTATGACTCCTCCATGGATAAACGGTGTATCAAGGTCTACACAGGCTTTGTTTATCGCGTACCTCGGAGCCATAGCATCCAAGGCATCAACTACTATATCCATGTCTTTCACTAGATTGGCTGCGTTATCTGGTACTATTTCGGTGTTTATAGCTTCAATCTCGATGTATGGGTTTAGTTTTCTGAGTCTCTCAGCAGCCACCGTGGTCTTGGGTTCGCCTACCGAGTCGATGCTATAGAGATGTTGTCTGTGGAGGTTTGTGAGATCAACTGTATCGTGGTCTATGATTCTTAGGTAGCCGACGCCCATAGCTGCTAACTGTGTGGCTATTGGGCTTCCTAAGCCTCCAAGTCCTGTAATACATGCTTTGCTGTTTTTGAGATATGTTTGGCTCTTTTCCCCGAAACCTTTCATTGTGATTTGGCGAGCATAGTAGGCTTTTTCTTCGCTAGAGAGTGGGGTACTCATGGTTATTTCTGTTGAGCGGTTGGTTATAACTCTTCAACGGACTCTGTGATGTTGATTCCTCTTGGTCTTAGTATGATGTAAATTATTAACCCTATCACACTGATGCCTGTGCCCATGTAGAAGATTGGTCGTAGGCTGAACATATCGGCTAGTATACCTGAGAGAAGTGGTCCTGCCATGTTCCCAAGGCTCATACTACTCTGCATAACACTCATGGTGGTTCCTACGCCATATTTTCGCCCTTCTATAGCTTCAATAGCGCTCATGGCTGGAGTCATGAGGGCGCTTCCAAGTGAGAAGATGAGCCGTGATGTCATGAGGTGCCAGAATGTTGATGATAATGGAAATCCAGCCATTCCTAAGGCACTGAGTATGCCTCCCAGTACAATTAGTTTATTTTTATCATATTTGTCTGCGAGTACTCCACAAGGTCGTTGTAACGCTGCGTTTGATAGCTGTCCAAACGAGATTACGGTTCCCGCCATGGTAACTGAGAGTCCAAGTCCTCCGTCTGCGATCGTTGTTGATATGTACATCGTGAGGAACCCGAAAATAGCACCTCTTCCAATGCTGTTGACTGTTCTGAAAACAAAGTTGGCGAGAAGTATTCTGTTGGTTAGTATTTTTCTGAAGCTGGGTTTGGCTTTTTCTTTACCTGTTCCTCTTGTGGGAGGTGTATCCGGTAGGAATACCAGTATTAATAGTAGGCTTATGGCTGTTCCTGCACACATAACGTAGAATGGGGCGCTTAGACTGAACATATCTGTAAGTGAGCCGCCGATAAGTGGACCCATACCCATTCCGCCGAACATTGCAAGGTTCATTGTGCCCATGTATTTGCCTTCTTGTCCATTTGGGGCGAGGTCAGCTGCGTATGCCATTGCGACTGGAATTGCCATTGCTGAGCCTATTCCGTGGAGGAACCTGAATGTGAGTAGTGATGTAAAGTTCCATGAGACTATGTATAGGAGTGAGACTGCTGCGTAGCCTCCGAGTCCAGCCATGATGACTTTTTTCCTGCTTATTGTGTCGCTTAGTCTTCCAGCTGGTGCTGAGAATATGAATCGGGAGATGCTCCAAGCGCTGCTTAGTAATCCTACCTGTGTGTAGGTTGCTCCCAGTGACTCTGCGTAGAGTGGCATGATTGGGCTTACGACGCCGAGTCCGAGCATTGCTACGAATATTGATACGAGTAGTGCTTGTAGTGCTCTCTCCATGCCGTCTGGAACATGGGTCGCGGTATTTATCCTTTTATCTGGTGAGGTTTTTGTTTTCTTATGCGTGTTCTCAGGTTTGATTCTGGTGTTGCCGAGTATTTTGAGGATGAGGTGGTTGATGATGTTCTTGTACGGATTAGGGTAAATGGTATTCCTATATCTGAGATGATGGTTTACGAGGAGTATCTTGATGCGTTTATTGTTGGTTATCTGAAGACAAGTAACATCATCAATGATCCTAGTGATATTCAGTCAGTTAACTGGGTAAATTATTCGGTTGACGTTCAACTGAGAGACGATTTTGATCCAGTAACTCACCGGGATAACTGGCTTAGTATTCTTAAAGGCACATCACGGGATGAGGAAATAGAATTAGATTGGAACGAGGGCCTCGATTT
>JAHLLU010000175.1 GCA_020444005.1 archaeon | reverse complement strand
ATTCAATGGAGAACTTGTTGATTACGGTGAATCCTTGATTGCACCCGGGTTCATCGATATTCACGTTCATGGTATGGCTGGCTACGATATAATGGATCCAGACCCAGAGAGCATACATCAAATCTCCCTACACCTAGCAAAAAAAGGAGTAACAGGTTTCCTCGCCACCCTACAAACATCATCCTATAAAGAAATAATTAAAACACTCAAACGTGTCAGCGAAACCGAGACCACCGGAGCCAAACTACTGGGCTCCCACCTAGAAGGACCATACATCAGCCCAGCCAAGATAGGCGCACAAAGACAAAACCTACGAGAACCCATACCAAATGAACTAGATGATCTACTATGGGCGGCTAATGGAAGTCTGCGACTCGTTACCCTTGCGCCTGAGGTTCAGGGTGGTCTTGTGGCTGTCAAGTATCTAGTTGGTCACGGTGTGTTGGTCTCGGCTGGACACACTGATGCTACCTATGATGAGGCTAAACAGGCGTTTGATGCTGGTGTGCAGCTTCTTGGTCACTGCTGGAATGGTATGCGTGAGCTTCATCACAGAGAACCGGGTATCATCGGCGCAGGGCTAATGGATGAACGTGTATTGGTCGAGCTTATCGCTGATTGTCATCACGTTCACCCTGCTGTTTTAGGGTTGACAGTGAAACTCAAAGGCTCGGATAGGGTGATTCTTGTCTCGGATTCCATCAAACCCGCTGGTTTGGAGCCGGGAAAACATGTCATTGATGGTAGAGTCTACTATGTGGTGGATGGCTTGGTTAAGCTTGAGTCTGGTGTTATCGCAGGCAGCTCCATTGGGCTTAATGACGCTGTCAGGAACATGGTTGAACGGGTTGGCGTAGGCGTAACTGATGCTGTCCAGATGGCGTCTACTACTCCCGCGAGTTTTCTCGGACTCAACAAGGGTAGACTCGAAGTGGATTATGACGCTGATTTCGTGGTTCTTGACAAAGGATTCAACGTCCATGAAACCATAGTCGAGGGTAAAACCGTATTCAGGGCTGAATAAGATGCGTGACCTCCAGAAACGATTAACCCAACTTAGAAAGAAGGAGACCCGAGGCATCATCGGGTTGATGTCAGGTACATCAGCAGACGGCATCACAGCAGCTTATACAGAGATCACTGGAACCGGGGAAACAGCAGAGATAGACCTCATAGGCTACGCGACTTATCCTTTCACTGAATCAACCCGGGAACGTGTCTTCAAATTATTCAAACCCGGTTTAGCCAAGGTTCAAGATGTCTGCGAGATGAACATTATACTGGGTGATGCTTTCGGTGACGCGGCGAATCAACTCATCAATGACCTCTCACTCACAGACGTAGACCTCATTGGAAGCCATGGTCAGACCATCTGGCATCAACCCAACCAAAAAGCCACGCTACAGATCGGTGAACCAGCGGTTATCTCAGCAAAAACCCGGTTGCCTGTGGTGGCTGATTTCAGGAAAGCCGATATGGCTGCTGGGGGCGAGGGTGCTCCCTTGACGCCTTACTTGGATTATGTGCTTCACCGAGACCCTTCTGAGCGTAGGGTGCTTCAGAATATCGGCGGGATCGCGAACCTGACTTATCTTGGGGTTGGTGATGTGGTTGCGTTTGATACTGGTCCCGGTAACATGATTATTGACGCTGTGGTGAAGCGGCATTACGGTGATACCCATGACGTTGACGGCGCAATAGCCAGAAAAGGGAATGTAAATCACGAACTACTAGATGAACTCCTAGAACATCCATTCTACAAGGTAAAACCACCCAAAACCACCGGCAGAGAAGTCTTCGGTGAACACTACGCTGAACAAATATCAAAAAGAGCAAAAGAACTCGGTTTAACCCATGAAGCCCTAGTCGCCACTGTCACACAACTCACAGTCCAGACAATAATCGAAGCCTACGAGAACTATCTTCCACCATTTGACGCAGTTTATGTCTCGGGTGGTGGGGCACGCAACCCAGTCATCGTGGAGGGACTCAATGCGGGGCTTGATGTGCCTGTGTTTAATTACTCTGAGCTTGGTTTCTCCAGTGAAGCCAAGGAATCTGTGTTGATGGCGTTGCTTGCTAATGAGTATGTGATGGGTACGCCCAGTAACCTTCCGTCGGCTACTGGCGCAGATAAAAAAGTGGTGCTTGGGTACGCTACTTGGGTCTAGCGTGGAGAGTCTGGGTGCCACTTGAGCTGTATTTCCAGCGTCTTTTTCATACCCGTCTTCTCTAGATACTTGACTATCTTTTTCAACGGCGTATGTTTGGCGATCTTTTTCCTCTGAGTCGCCAACCTGAGCAGCAACCTAGCCATCAGCATGGTTCCCTCCTGCAGGTTTCTCGGGTCCACCTTATCCATACAGTCAGCGGTGGTGTGTCCCCATCCACGTCCCTGTACCAGTTGCCTCATGCTGGGTTCCTCATGCATGTAGATGGCTGGGACTCCCTGCATCACGAATGGCCAGTGATCTGAGGCTGCGCTCATGCCTGTGCTGATGCTTGTAGGATACGCTACGTCCTCTAGGAACTCTTCGATCCATTGTTTCATCTCTGGTGGCTGATAGACGGTGAAAGCCGCGTGTTTCATGCCATCAACATAGGCTAATCCGCCTAGCTCTAGGTTCACCATCATGGCGGTGTTAGGCATCTGGTCAAGGTGATCAGCAACATAGCATGTACTACCGGTAACTCCAATCTCTTCACAGGCGAAGCAGATGAAACGGATACCACGTTTGAACTTGCCCTCATAGGGTTTCAATAAACGGGCTAACTCCATTGTTACCGTTGTGCCGCTGAGGTTGTCCATGGCTCCCTGTGCAATATCATGTCCGTCATAGTGTCCACCGACAACGATCCACTCATCAGTCCTACCCGGCAACTCAGCCACAATATTCGCTGATTTACTGTTGGGAACAACCTTGCTGCCATCACTTAACTTGACTCTGACAGGCTGATCCTTCGCCAACCTGAGCATCAGTGAACCCGTCTCAAGACTCACACCAATGCCCGGAATCTCACCACCCATCCTGTAACTGGGTCTTAGACTGCCTGTTGGTGCTAGTTGTCCAGGGTTATGGTTCATGAAGATGAAACCCACTGCCCCATACTTCACAGCATAACCATACTTGGTGCGCCGGTGAACACGTTTACCCGCTGGACTCGTGGCGCTGCTACAGAGAACAATCTTCCCTTTGACGTCCTCTGGTTTTACCGCTTCGAACTCCTCTGGGCTACCTGTGCCAAGGTTGATGACATCAGCTTCCACTGTGCCTCCGGGGCTCATTGCTAAACTGATGGCTTCAAACCCGCGTTTTACTGGGGCCGTCATCTCCAGTTTGACTGGTCCTCGTTTCCAGCCAAAATAAGTAAAGGGTATGGCTCGTGCGTTCTCATAGCCATATTCCTTGAGTTTGGTTACCATGTATTCTTGGGCTCGTTTTTCGCTCGGTGTTCCCGCGAATCTACTTCCTATCTCGTCTGCCATGACGAGCATGTTTTCATGGATCTGGCTGTTTTGCCAGACCTCTCCTATAAGCTCTTTCTCAAGCTTCTGGTTTTTTGAGGTGAGCATCTTGTATCATTTACCTTAGATTGAACATGTATAAGAAATAATAACGAAGCAATGGGGAGGGGGGGGGTAGCGCATCAAAGCCTCTAATCGGCTGCTTTTTAGATAACCAACCCTAGAAGCGCCCAGATTACACTATGATATATGGTGAAAACCGTCACGTTAAGCACTATTTAGTGACCAGTTTGATGGTTTTCTCCTCTTCTCTGCACTTGGGGCACTCAAGACGCTGATCATATCCATGGGCATAATCTATTATCAAGCCATGCTTGGGGCAATTGAAGGCATAATGGGGAATCGGCTCCTTCCATCCTTCCTTCATACGGTCTCCTACATAGACGTAGCCGCTTAGCTGCAGTTTGAGTCTTTGTAGAAGTTTGATTCTTGGATCCATCTCGCTCATTTTTACTCACACCTGAACTTTGGATATATTGATTTTAGTGTATAAAATATATAAAAATAGTGTCGTAAGAATACATACACACAGTATGGAACTAAATTAAGGTAATAATATCCTTAACGAGAGCAAGCTCACCCGGCTTCTCAAGAACCTCAGCTTTCTCATAGGCGGTAGCCAAGACAGCGCCAAGATATTCCACTCCGAGGTAAAGGAAGCTCATCTTATACAGCTCCACCAGCGGCTCTGTGCATTCCGGTCCTTCCTCAGATGGCACAACGAGTATCCCTTTCTTGCCTTTGAGTTTCTTGTTGGCGATATATGGTCTGAGCCTATCTATGAGGGTCTTCATGGGTCCTGTTGGTCCATAGAAGTAGACCGGTGTCCCGAAAACAATGATATTCGCGTCATCCAGCGCCTTGTATATTTTCCTCATATCATCCATTATTACGCATTCCAGTTCACCGCGTTTACACGCCCGGCAGTCAATACATGGCTTAATCTGGTAATCATAAAGATAGAACTTCTCAGTAGCATATCCCTTCTTGACTCCAGCTTCCAGAATCCTATCCACAAGAATGTCCGTGTTACTATTTTTTCTGGGACTACCTACAAGCGCCGTAATCTTCATACCAAGAAAACCAGATGAGTCCATTTAAACTCATCATCGTTAGTCTTATGTCCAGCGAGCCTTGTGTTCATGGTATGAAGTTCAACTCTCGCAGAAGCCCAGTATACGGCACCCATGGAATGGTGGCAAGCAGCCAGCCTCTAGCATCCATGGCTGGAATCGAGATACTAAAAAAAGGCGGAAACGCAGCCGACGCAGCAGTAGCCGTCGCATCATCACTTAACATGACAGAGCCATGCAGCACAGGCATCGGTGGAGACGCCTTCTGCCTATTCTTTGACGCTAAGACAAAAAAAGTACGTGGACTTAACGCTAGCGGCAGAGCGCCCGCCGCATTGAACCTAGAATACCTAGCAAAACATGGCATCAAG
>JAHLLU010000174.1 GCA_020444005.1 archaeon | reverse complement strand
TGATGTCATCAATGGGCTTCTTCCACTGCGTCTTACCGGGGATTACTGATCCCGCAGGGCTAGTAGTTGTGCTAGCTGCGAATGGTGTTCCACCGCTTCTCTGAATGCCTGTGTTCATGTACGCCTCGTTGTCCATCAACACATAGGTGAAGTTGTGTCCACGCTCAAGCGCACCTGACAACGCCTGGAAACCAATATCATAGGTTCCTCCGTCTCCACCGAACGCGATAACGTTCAGCTTATCATACTTTGCTAGTGGCCCTTTACCGCTTCTACGGTTTGCTTTCCAAGCTGCCTCGATTCCGCTGGCGTTTGCCGCCGCGTTCTCGAATGCGTTGTGGAGCCATGGGACGTTCCAGCTTGTGAACGGGAAGATAGTGGTAGCTACCTCTAGGCAACCTGTGGCGTTTGTGACTATTGTGGGTATGTCGGCTGATGCCTTCATGATCATCCTACCGATGATTGGGTGTGCGCAGCCCGCGCAGAGCCTGTGTCCACTCATCAAAGTGTCCTTGATGCCAGCTGCTTCCTTCAGTGTTAATCTATCAGCCATCTTACTCACCTCTTACTCCTATGGTTGTCAATAGTTTATCCACCTTACCAGTCTCCTTGATCTTTAGCATATCCTTGTATGCCTGTTTGATCATATCTGGGCTAACATCTCTGCCACCTAAGCCGACGACATAGTTTTTCATCATGGGCTTCTCCTTGTCGTGGTAGTATGTGGTCATGAGTTCCTCCATCAATGGGCTCGCGGGTGCACCGAAACTGAGGCACTTCTCCATTACGCCCAAGACGGGTACTTTTCCTACTGCTTTCTTAATGGCTTCAGATGGGAATGGTCTGAATAGCCTTAGCTTTATCATTCCAGCCTTGATGCCTTCCTCACGCAGCTCATCAACCACGTACCTGATGGTGCCCACCATTGAGCCCATACCGATGAGAGCTACCTCGGCGTCATCCATCATATAAGGCTCAACGTAATCGTACTTGCGTCCGCTGACTTCGGCCCATTCCTTGTCAATATCCGTGATATACTTCAGGGCTTCCTCCATCGCCTCTACTTGGTGAATCTTGTGCTCAAAGTAGAAGTCCTGTAGGTCCAGTGGCCCCATGGTCAGTGGCATATCAGGGTTTAGCCTGAACTCACCCTCGCCAAGGTGTCCCTCAACCGTTATGAATGGTCGCTCACCGACGAATTTCTGTACGGTCTCGTCGTCTACGGTCATCACGTTCTCCATTGTGTGGCTGAGCGTGAATCCGTCCAGACAGACCATGATAGGTAGCTGTACCTTCAGGTGCTCCGCCATCCGCCAAGCCGCGATACTTGTATCATAGACTTCCTGAGCGTTCTCACAGTAGATCTGAATCCATCCGCTGTCTCTTGCGCCCATGCCGTCGCTGTGGTCGTTGTGAATGTTGATTGGTCCGCTAAGCGCCCTGTTTGCTAGCGCCATAACGATTGGCAGCCTTAAGCTTGAGGCGATATAGACTATCTCCCACATCAAGGCTAATCCATTTGCAGCAGTAGCTGTGAATGCTCTCGCGCCTGCAGCTGATGCGCCTACGCTTGTACTCATGGCGCTGTGCTCAGACTCGACTGCAACAAACTCGGTATCTACCTCACCGTTTGCAACATACTCGCTGAATCTTTCTACAATAATTGTCTGTGGTGTGATTGGGTAAGCCGCAACTACGTCTGGGTTGACCTGTTTCGTAGCGTAAGCTACCGCCTCGTCACCGTTAAGTCCCATTAGTTTCTGTTTTGCCATTATTTTCTCACCATCTCTATGCATTTGACCGGGCACTCCTTAGCGCAGATACCGCAGCCCTTACAGTACTCAAGATCAGGCTCAGTATAGCCATCCTCACGAATGAGAATCGCACCCTCAGGACAGAAGAAGTGACACAAGGTACACTTTGTACACTTGCTGTGATCGATCTTGGGGGCCTCAACTCCCCAGTCACCGGTCTTGTAATCCATACTGCTCTTGTAGCTTACCGCTCCTTTGGGTAGCTCTTGCCATGTTCGCTTACTCATCCTTGCTTAACCTCCTCATACGCCTTCTTAACGAGCTCCGCGTTCAGCTCGCTGATCTTACCGCCAAAACGCTCCTTGACAACCTGTACAATACTATCAAGCTTGACTACACCAGTTGCTTTTACGACTGATCCAAGCATAGCGGTGTTCGTGATAGGCCTACCCAGCACGTCAATCGCCAATGTTGTAGCATCAACTGTCCAAGTCTCAATGTCTTTTAGTCCAAGGGTATCAAGAATTTCTTTAGCTGTTTTATCGGTGTTTACAATAAGTATTGTTCCCTTCTTTATGCCATCGGAGACAGATGGACCCAGCAATGTGGGGTCAAGAACCACTACCACATCTGGTTCATAGATGCTTGAGTGTATCTGTATCTTTTCGTCGCTAATACGCGTAAACGCAGTGATAGGCGCACCAGCGCGTTCAGGTCCGAAGGCAGGGAAACTCTGAATATTCTTCTCCTCGTTTAATCCTGCTTGCGCGAGAAGAAGTGAGGCTGTCCAGGCTCCTTGGCCGCCTCGGCCGTGGAACCTTACCTCATATATCTTGGTGGTCAACCGTTTAAACCTCTCATATCGTACTCATGTGCCATATTAAACCTCTACGGTTCCATCATTTTCCAAGGTTTTTCCGAATAGCATTCAGTTCATCACGCTTTTTCTTAGCCATTTGACCAGAAGCCTCAGCGTAACGGGAAAATTCCCATCCTAATGCCTCATAGGCGAAATTTATTCCTCTAGAGGATGAGACCAGTAAACCTTCCCCCTTACTGTTGGTACCATACTTGAGGGCCGTCTCTGGGTCACCCCCTTGAGCACCCAGCCCAGGGGAGAGTATCAGGGTCTCTTCGCCGATTATTTCCCTTATCTCTTTCAGTTCTTCGCTAGCCGTACATCCCACTACATACCCGTTTGAACCATGCTCAAAAGCATCTCTTGCAAGTCGCTTGTAGAACTTTTCACCATCCATCAACCTACTCTGATAATCATGGGTACCGGGGTTACTCATCCTGCATAACGCGAATATTCCCTTCTGCTTCTCCTCGCTCCAGCGGTATATAGCGTCAACACCGTTCTCGTAACCCGGGAAGGGACTGAATGTAACCGCGTCGAATCCTATTCTGTCTATCCAGTAGAGTCCTGCGTCAATTGTGCTACCAATATCACTTAGCTTGATGTCAAGAAGAGCGAGACTGTTTCCCGCATGAATCTTTTCCGCGATCTCCTTCAGCGCATCATATCCAAGTGCATATACAAGAAACTGGGCGTTTGGCTTTATCACAGGCGCGTAGGGCGTCACCGCATCAATCATATTCAAACAGAACTCTTTGAGAGCCTCCGCCTCACCCTTTTCTCGAATAAACTTCATTGGAATCGTAAACTTGTCCCGCATATCGGCTGTCGCGGGGTCAACTCCCACACATAGAAAACTATCCTTTGCTCGGCTGAGTTCAAGATATTTTTCCACGAATTTTCGTCCTAACATCTCTCTATATCTGATCACGTTATGCCTTTAAATCCCCTATCCATCTAACAATAGAGGAGCACTATGAGCAGCGAACAGGAAACAAAGAAACTACTCCAGTTCCGGGAAAGCATGGAGCAACGAATACAAGAACTAGAACAAGAAATGAGTAACCTACAAACCGCCATGGCTGAGATAGATAAACTCATAGTAAACACAGGATTCAGAACCTTCACAACCGCTGATAAACTCGTAAAAGAAGATGAACCGGTCCAAACTGAACCCGATAATGAGGTCGAGAACGAAGAAGACGAGTTAAGCATCACAAGCAAAGACGGAACAGTCCTTGGTGCCATGCAGATTGAGAATCATACAATTATCTTCACACCAGAGGAACCCTTTGAATTTACTCTCGATATACCCCCGTTCGAAAGTTTCCTAATAGAGCGAGTACTAGATAATATGCGTAAAACCGATCAAGAACGGTCAACAAACGGTGAAATAGACCCCGGTGAGATACTGGAATACGAGATAAACGACGAAGAAGGAAAACTCGTATCATTAACCATCCATAACTATGGGGGAGAGCGCAGACTCAGAGAGATAAACAGTAGCATCCGTTGGACCTTCGACAAGATGTACGACAAACTCACCCAAGGCTAATCTTTAATCTATAGAAAATCTATTCCTATTCATGGCTGAAGAGTACAAGGATAACCCAATCTGGCACATACTCGTGGAAACCGCCCAGAAGTTACCAATGTACCACGCCCACCTCAACTATACAAAAGACGTAATACTTCCTGAAGACAAGAAGATCACTCCCGAAGAACTGAGTCAAAGACTGGATATAAGCCTCGGAGAGGCTATTGTAATATTATCTGAGATAAACGGGGATTAAACCACGTAACGATATCCTTCGTATCGTCCAGCGGTCTCGCTTTTCTGAATAACCCTCACAACATCACCGGGGTTTGCACCAATAATGATGCTGATGGGGTCGCTTGCCTTGACCCATGGGAACTGATAAGGCTCAGCGTGATATTTCTCCGCAATCGAGTCTCTTTCCTCTTTACTCAGGATTTCATGAAGTGGAACCAGTGCGTGCTCAAAGATATCAAAGGTCGGGAGACTCTTTGGAATTAACTCAATCGACATTTCTGGGGCATTACTTCGTGCACTGTAGGTGTACTTTCCGTCACCTACGATTATGCCGCCATCTACGCCTTCCGCCTCTATCTTGTCCCTAAGCTCCCTAATGTAGGCAATACCGATTGTCTTTAGGTCGAGGAGTATTTGCATAAGATACTTTTCATCGCCCTTGCTCAGACGATAGATAATCACATTATCATCGCCTTTCTCGACAGAATCAATCGTCATATTACGGTACTTGATAATCAAAGCAGCTCTCTTTTCTTCAAGAGTCTTGGCTTTATCTAATGTGGCCATTTACCTCGCCTTTACCCTT
>JAHLLU010000173.1 GCA_020444005.1 archaeon | reverse complement strand
CTTCTGTAGAATGAATCATGTCATGTGTATCAACAAGAAAGTCTACACGAGCCCAATAACAGAGGACACAGACCCAAATGATGTGCTGCAGAAAGCCTATGGTCCGCACTTCAACTTTGTATTCCATGAACACATATGTGAGGGGATATTCGAGGATGTTTGATTACATAATTAACCTTCTTGGGTACAGGTTCTTCCAGAACGCCCTCATAGGCGGAAGCATCAGCGCCCTAGCTTGTTCATTGATTGGGCTTTTCGTGATTCTCCGCAGGGAATCCATGATCGGGGATGGTGTGGCTCACGTGAGCTTTGGTGGCATCGCAATTGGATTGTTCCTTAACATCAACCCGCTCTATACCGCTTTGGTTGTATCGGTTATCGCGGTTCTGGGAATATCGTATATGAAGCGGGAGGGCTTAGCCGAGTCAGACTCAGCCACAGCAGTCATCTTAGCCATTGGCTTCAGTACAGGTCTGATAATCATCAGTCTCGCTGGCGGCTTCAACGTCGAGTTATTCAGCTACCTCTTCGGCAGCATACTCACAATAAGCCGAACAGACATGATGCTGGTGGCATTACTCGGGGCAGTAAGCCTCGTGCTTGTAGTGCTATTCTACAAAGAGCTTCTGAGCATCACCTTTGACGAACAGGCAAGCAGGCTCATGGGCATCCCAGTGGGGCTACTTAGCAACGTATTCAACATACTCGTAGCAATAACCATCGTACTCAGCATCAAAGTAGTGGGTATGATACTTGTAACAGCTTTACTGGTTTTACCCGGATTGACTGCTCTGCAGTTGAACACTGGGTTCAGAAACACGGCTATTATGAGTGTATTGTTTGGTGTGGGTAGTGTTGTTTTGGGTATTTTCTCTTCAGCGATACTTGATGTGGCGACTAGCGGGGTAATCGTGTTCACCCTTGTACTTGTTTTCATAGCTGTCTCTTTGATCTCTCGGATTTCAACCCAGAACCAGCTTCCCGGTGATTTAAGCTAACGTTAACTTTTTTTCCGTTATTTTCTGATAACATTGTTAAACTATTAATAAAAGTGTAAAAGTACAGAGTTCTGTAGAATGTTCAGTTTTATCTGAAGAAGTTAAAAACCGTTGATTAGTGGGTGGTTATTTGTATCCTTGTTTCTGTCTTTTTCTTCTTGTTTTTTATCGCTTTTTTTGTATTGTTTCTCAACTAAAAGCAGTGAAATATTATCCAGATAGATGTTATTTTTACATATTTTTTCGTTTATTTCAGTTGTCTCTAAACTAATAGGGATTATAGGTCTATTCCCCCAACTCATGAAATTTATACAACTTATCATGCAGTGACCGAGTGTGATTCGTGTGAGTGACAGACATCATATGATAGTGAAATCAAATCGAAATCCTGTAGAAACCTACAACCCATGTCAATCCAATCCGAGGTGTAAAAACTGAACAAGAAAACCCAACTAATTCTAATATCCATCCCCTTGCTAATCTCCCTCACAGGAGCAATCCAAACAGGTGCACAAACCGAGATACCAGATGTCACAAACCTCGTTACCCTAGAAGGCGTGGTAACCGAGATCAGACCCGGTGAGTATTATTCGTTCAAGGTCGCGTATTATCTGGAGGATGAGTTAATTCAGTCATGGTGTACACCCTCCACATTCTTCACAACCTTGTACGAGGATGGGGAGATCATCACAAACGAGACAAGAGTGCTCGCCTTGGTAGACAAGGACATAGGTATAGGTACTGTATTCGATAGTATACCAGCAGAGCCGGAACAGGAACCCGAGCCCGTACCCGAGCCGGAGCCTGAACCAGTACCAGAGCCAATAGAAGAGGAAGAGACTCCACCCGAACCAGAGGAAGAAGAACCCGTAGAAGAAACACCAGAAGAAGAGCCAGTGTGTCTACCAGAGGGACTGGAACTGGTTTCTGATGTACCCGGTCCCACACCAGACCTCGTGGCACCGGAGGGAAAACACAAGCTAACCATAATGGCATAGCCAAGGGTATCAGGTGTAACCGTGTGTCCACCACCGGGCGTCTATTATGCTGAGGATGGAGTAAAGCTGCTGTTCTCGTGTATCAATGAGAACCCGCAGTGGGAGTTCACCTACTGGAACATCGGCATGGGTATAGATGGTTCACTGCGGAAGAGCGGCATAGGATACCAACACTATATCCGGGTCACTGTTGATAGGGACATGGTGGTAACTGCCTTCCTCAACGAGCTAATATAGTAATGTCCTGCTAGACGTGCTCTATTGGAGGCACGACCATCTATTTATTGCAGAAAAATCATGGTGATCTATTCAACAAATGAATCTTCATGTAACAATGCGTTGAATTTCTCGTAGTATAACAAACGTCTCTAGGATATTCTAGTTTAGATTCACTTCATCAAGAAACCTTGACGAATATGTTCTAAAACTTAGTATTATATTCTTTGAGTATTGTATTAATCTGAAACAAAGATGGTTAAAAACCGGATATTATACCTATTCATAATAGTCCTAATCATCTTTAGTACGAATACTTACCACTCTAAGGGTAGCATCGGCTTGAATGAAACTCCCTCTTTTATGGAGTTAGCGGAACAGGCTGACTTAATAATTATTGGAAAAGTCACTTCATTCAAAGAATATGAAATAATTACAGTCACTAAATTCCAAGTTTCAGAGTATATAAAAGAATGGAAAGGGGCTTCACCTGAGTTTACTTTGACTCAAAAAGGAGGAACAATTCTTTTTGTCAGTCCTGCATCACCTACATTCAACATAGGCGATGAACATCTTCTCTTCCTGATGGAAAAAGAGGAGACCAATTTAAGGAATGATGAAAAAACGTACTATCTTCTCTTTGACCATTTTGGGAAGCCATTGATGAGAGATGTGGATATTGATTCATTGAATACAGTAAGGGAATTGTATGGTTCTACAGAGGTTGCTCGTGGCGGTAGAGAAAAAACATTACTCTATCCACCGGTTTATTTGCTTATTTCAGTTCTAGCTGTAATCTTAATAATTGGAATCATTTACGGAAGAACAAAATACCTGTTTCATTAACAGAAACCATGTATGGTGTCAGTGCATCATTTCATGTAACAGGGATATTGAATTTCTCGCAGTATAACAAAGAATTGATGTTATTTAAGACAAGTGCAAACTTCTACGCTGAAATATCCACGTAATTGCAACAACAATAAATGTACATAAAAGAACCATAATTGCCACTCTACCAGATATAGTGACATAATTATAGGTAGTATAGCTACCTGAATGAGGACCACCATCAATACTAACACCTGCTTCGTCTATTATCCATTCTTCATCAATGTTCGTAAGAGGAGTCCACGAATTGATGTCATAGTATTCACCATCGATTTGAATGAGGGTTATCAAAGGTGGCTCTACTAATACTAAGGTTATATTAGCTAGCAAACCTAGGAACAGAAACACATATTCATAACGAATTTTCAATGATAACCAAAAGAAAATTAGCTCTTACTCCTAATATGAATATCTCTAACAAGAAATTCAAATTCCCATGCCTCATGTAACATGCATATTGGCAGGATAACTCTTTGAATAAAAAAGTGTGGGGTTTCCACTATTTTCTCCTAACCAGCCAAAACATGAACCCAAGTACTGTCAATAATATCGACAAGTATGGCGCAGCAAGCAGTAAAGGCGGCTTCATAACAGTTCCGCCCACACTGGAGCGAATGATGACTCCATCAGAGTCGCTACCGCTTAGATACACAGAGTCCCCCACATAGGCATCAATAACCTCAGCCAAGTTCATCGTTGGACCAATGGTCCACTCGATTGCCTTAAGCACTACTTGAACCTCGACTGATTCACCGATACCAAGGTCTCCCAAGCCTGTCAAGTCTGTCCACTCCAATACACCAGTAACCGTGTCAACGTTGTCTGGTGTTGGCGTGGCTGAGACATATTCTAGGTAGACTGGGTCATATGTGTCCTTGAGTGGTAGTGTTACTATGGCGGCTTCGCCGTTGTTGGTGATGGTGATATTGAAGAGTACTTGTTCGCCGATGTCAGCGTAGCCAGTGGGATGTGATACCCTTGTCTTGTCAACCACCATAGCGGGTTCAACGATCTGAACCATGTCTGTATCCGAGGCGCTCAGATACACATCATAGCCCTCGATCTTCGCCTCCACAACGGAAGCAAGGTTCAAGGTAGTACCAGGCGCAGTACTCTCCAACGCTGTATACGTGATGCTAAGTACTATACTAGCATTAGGCGCAAGCACGCCGCCATCAGTGAGGTCAAACCAAGTGAGTTCACCTATTATCTCGTCCACTGTGTCTGGGAATATGGTGGCTGAGACAAAGTCCAGCTTGCTTGAATCATAGGTATCCACAAGTGGCACAGTCTCCAACCCGGTTGAACCCGTGTTAGTGATATTCACAAAGAAAACCACAGGATCACCCACATAGGCGACTCCGCCCTGTGGATCAACCAGCGTCTTGTTCACATCCAAGCCCAGCCTATAAACGATAACCGTCCAAGTGTCAGTGTTATCAAGTGGATCAAGCTCATGACTCGTAGTGGTGACATTCACCTCGTTAACCAGTAAACCCGGTGGACCAGCAACAATGTGACTGCAGTTAAAGGTCCAAACCTCGGCTATGTCCAGTTGTTCATCAAGGTCCGTGTCACCCATGACATACTTTGGTGAGCCACAGACATCATCAACCAGCGTGATGTTCTTAGCAGCAGTAAACCCGTTGTTCCCCACCGTGTACGTGTAGGTGATGTTTTCACCGATCTCAGCGATAACCGGACCAGTCTTGATGATATAGAGATCAACGGGCATGATTACCTGAAAATCATGCTGATAGGTACAGTTCTCGGGCAACGTATAGTTATCTGATGATGTCAACGGGTTACCGAGTGGCATCAGTGGATCATCGTCACTATGGGGTATCAATACCCCTAGGTCTGGATCAAATGCGTCATAGGATACCGCATATGTG
>JAHLLU010000172.1 GCA_020444005.1 archaeon | reverse complement strand
CTTGAGGAACGGGTACTTGGCGGCTTCTCGTTCAGCTAGCATCAGAACCACTGTTATTCCGGGGATTATAGTCTTATCGTTTTCAGAAACATTATCGTTGGTAGTATCAATAACCGAAACAGAGTGGTTTTATATTGATTTTGAGGTCTTTCATCAAGAAACCTTGACGAAACCTATCAGCCTGTTCTATTGTTTAGGTTTATATCTAAATTATAAGGACCACTAAGTGATAGAATGTCTAGGAAATGGAACAAAACCCGGTTTATAGGGACAGTTATTCTTGTGATATTTGGTATGAGCATTGTTGGTGGTTATACGTGGCTCAAGTATGGTCCAGAGAATAATGTACGAATGTGGCTAGACAAAACAACAGTCAAAGGAGACGAATCCATGACGCTCTACATTAGAAATCTAGGCTCTAAAAGCATCGGATATGGATCACCATACTACATTTACAGAATCAATGAGAATGGGACTGAGACTTTATTGAAATTTGAGTGGGCATGGACCGCTGAGTTAAGAATGTGCATACCGTTCACTACGCGAACCCAAGAAATATACACGGATATTGCCCCCGGTGATTATTATCTTGAGAAACATTATCAAATCGGACATCTTGGAACTAGACAGTTTACCAAGAGACTGTATTTCACGATAGAGTGACTGATTTTAAATAACCGGGTGCCTCAGAGAAATCCATGTCCAAGAGTTATGAATGTGGAATATGTGGATATGTCTACGATCCAGCGGAAGGAGACCCAGAAGCAGGAATTGAACCCGGAACACCCTTCGAGGATTTACCTGATGACTGGGAGTGCCCAGTATGCGGAGCACCCAAAGCAGAGTTCAGCCCCATCGATTAGGGCTGATAGATGTAGCTTATCCACCAGAAGCATTTGCCCATAAACACGTTTTCTTCCGTTATTCCCTTACTATGTGCACTGAATAGTTCTACTAGTTCCTCTGTGGTGAAGTAGTTCTTAACGATCAAGTGCTGTGTACCCTCATTCAATGTCCGTAGCTTGTACGTGTTCGGGTCATTAGGCTTGGTTTTCAGCTGTCCACCAACGCCCTCGATAAACGTGTTATCACCGATGAACACCCTTGCACCGGGCTCAAGAAAAGTGTGAATATGCTCAAGCCAGCCGGGTATCTCCTCTCTCGTAACGTGGCTCAGCATGAATGTGGCTAGTGTACCAGTGAATCGTTCATCAAACGTCATATTGTAGGCGTCCATGACCCGGTACTCTGTTGGGCATCCGTGTTCCTTGCTTCGTGCGATCTCCAGTACGGTCTCGTTGATGTCGATTCCGATGATGCTTTCAGCGGTCTCACTGATGCGCTCAGTCCAGTATCCGGTCCCGCAGCCGATATCAAGCACCTTGCGTCCGTTGAATATCGTTTTGAGGGTTTTCTCCATCAGTTCTTGTTCTTCTTGTCTGTTGGGGTCACGCCACTCGTAGATTTCCTCGTATTCCTTGGCTCGGTCCCTGTAGTACTTCACCATATCGTCTGACATAATCTATCCATGAGCAATGATGATAGTTAAATTGAACGAAGCCTGTCAACGAAAATCCTGTCGCCGCTGAGCAGATCATAATCATGAAGCCTTTCTTTCTCCACCCATGCGACTTGCTCATGCTCGGTTAGCTTGATCTCGCCTCTTATCATACGAACAAGATAATACTGAATCCTGAGAGGAGGCTCAGTATAACAACCAAAATACCTGATAACCTCAACCTCTAGGTTCAGCTCCTCCTTGAGTTCACGTACGATACCATCCTCACCGGGCTCGTCTCGTCTGAGGGTCCCGCCGGGGAACTCCCATTTGAGCCCATGGGTGTCGTTGCGGTGCCGCTGAGCTATCAAGACCTTACCGTCTTTTTCCAGTATGCCAGCGGCTACGTTGATCATACTGAGGCTAGTGGGATGATGGCTTATATGGTTACTTACTTGCCTGTTTCTGAAGCTGGTCTCTTAGCTTACGATACTCTATGATGGGTCGGTCACCCTGAAGTAGTACCTCGTTCATCCTGAGGCTACTGGGTTTGGGTACCTGTGTCTGTACTACTCGGCGGTCCTGATGTGCGATAAACCGGTTACCATACTTACTCACCCAGTTGAATATCTCACGGATTATCGGTATATTCACTGTTTTCTGGTATAGCCTGAGATAAAGTAATGTGTTCTCGTCATCAACAGGCACAAAGGCAGCAAACACCCGGGTCTTATCCGCGATCCGGTTCATCCAAATGTTTGGGAAATAAAAATGAAGCAGTGGAGGCCATTTTCCCTCAACCTCCTCTGGTTTTAATGGTTTTTGCCCTTCATCAACCTGATTATAGACCCAGACATAGATTCGGTTATCCTCGACCTTCACATGTGGTCCATTTACTAGAGTCTTGTTTCCCCTTCCAATGCTATTGTAGTGTACGAAGGGTAGGTGGACTACGTCAAGCTGGTTCTCGATAACCCTACTGTAGTGGGCGTTCCAGTGGTCAATCAAAGTACTATAGCTGAATCCATCAAGATCATCAGGGAAATTAATCTCGGGGTATTCTTCCCTTGGCTCACCATACCAGACCCAGATGAAGCCATGTTTCTCCCTTGCAGGATAAGCGTTCACACGGTATCTCTCAGGTACTGGCTCATCTTTCCCGTTGGCTGGTATCAAGACGCATTTTCCCGTTGCGTCATATTCTAGTCCATGGAATGGGCACTGAACATGATCACCTATTACCTTACCATAGCTCAGCGCTGCACCTCTGTGACAACATCTATCAAAAAGACATACCGGATCACCGTTAGAGTCTCGGAAAAACACGAGTTTTTCTCCGAATCTTGTTGCTCCTATGGGTTTTCCTCGTGGTAGTTCTTTGCTGTCCAGTACAGCGTACCATTGGTTGGGAATCATGGTTTTTTCTCGGATCGATAGGCTATAAACCTAGTATAGATAGGGGATGAGACGCCATGGGACCTTCTTCTTGTATTCTGCATATTTTTTCCTGTATTCCTGCATCATCTGCTCCTCCTCTTTGGGGACATAGACATACAGTACTGCTAGGGTGATAACAAGAAGAAGCCTTGTCTCGTAGATGGGTAAAGCAATAGCAAGCCCCAATGCAAACATGAGGAAACCAGTGTAGAAAGGATGACGCACAATACCGTATGGTCCATCGGTTAGTAACTCGCCTTGGAAATTCCGTTTAAAATAAACATACCAGTAGAGACAGACAATTGCTCCAACTAGAGCCATTAATCCGCCTGCTGCTAGTACAAGGCTGAGTTCAACCAAGTTACTTCACCGGGTATACTCTTAGGCCGCGTGGGAAGTGAGTCAGCTCTCTACCTCCATCCTTTGTGCAGACAACGGTGTCCTCTACTCGTACACCGATCTCTCCAACGATGTATATTCCCGGTTCATCAGTGAAGACCATCTTGGGCTCAAGAAGGTCACGATTGTTCCTCACCATATAGGGGTGCTCATGTATCTCCATCCCGAGGCCATGCCCGAGACGGTGGATAAAATACTCACCATATCCAGCATCCTCGATTACGGTCCGAGCAGCTACATCAATTGACTCACAGGTAACACCGGGTCTTGTTGCCTTTAGTGAGGCGCGGTTAGCAGCTAGTACAGTCTCGTATATTTCGCGTTGTTTCTCTGAGGGCTTATCTCCGTAGAATACTGTGCGTGTGCAGTCACTCCAGTAGCCCTTGTACAAGCCTCCCATATCAACGAGCACAAACTCTCCGGGTTTTAGTTTCCTTTCCCCAGCAGAACCATGTGGTAAAGCAGCGCGTTCACCAAACAAGACACCGGCGAAGGCTCGGCTTGCGCCTCTTTTCTGCATACCGTTGACCATTAAGGCTTGTAGTTCTTTCTCAGTCATGCCTGTGTGTAGCTGGTCGAATGCCTCCTTCATCGCGGCGTCACTTATCTTGCATGCTTCCTCGATGAGGGCTATTTCTTCATCTGTCTTGACCATTCGGACATAGCCGAGAACGTCACCTGCGTCTACAAATGTAGCGTCACCTAGTTGTGTCTTTAAGCCGTTTACCCATCCCCATGGAGCCTCAACTGGTATACCTATAGTTGCCTCTGCGTATCCTGCGTCTCGTAGAGTTTCTGCGAGGAGTTCAACAGGGTCTTCATGTTCATCCCATATCTCAACACGTTTGAACCATGGCTCCATGCCACGTAGCTCACCTTCAAGCTTGTTCACTACAAAATATGGCTCACCATCTACGGGTACGACAGCTGCGGCAAGTCGCTCACTCATTCCTATCGCGAATCCTGTGTAGTAGGCGATGTTTGCCCCGGGGAAGAGTAGGAGAACATCAACGTTTTTCTGTTTTAATATATCCAGAACTTGTCTGCATCTAGTCTCATTGAAATTACTCAAACTTAATCAACGAATAGACAGGCGTTGTACTCTTTAACGTCTCCGCTAAACAAAAAGTAGTAAAAAAGGAAGAGTTACAGAGACTCGACGAAATTCTTCATCTCTGCGTTAATGTCAATCCCATCTCGGGCGACATTAGCCTTGGTCTGACCCATAGGGGTCCATTCGGTTGTCTCGTACTCGACCTTCTTCTTAAGAACGAGCTCGGCCAGTTTTTCCATTGCTTTCTGACCCTCGGGTGTAGTTTTGTCTGGTACTTCTACGCCATTGAGTACGATTATTGCGTCGGTTCTGAGACGGAAACTGTTTCCGTCGATGATCTCGACTGGTGTTGCTCTTTTTAGTGACATTATTGGTCCCCGTTTTTCCCGAGGAATCGATTTTAAACCTTACTTTTTATGATCAAGAGAATAATTACACATCAGTTTCACCTTAAACTACAAAAATAGACGGATAGCGGTTTAAACAAAGAACCTTTCCCTGATCAATGGGATCACCATTTTGGCGAAGACTCAAAGGGTCTCAAGGAGAAACTCCGCTTGAATCAGGGGAAAACACGCTAGATTTAGCGAAGAAAGCCCTAGAAACTGGTTAATTCTGGGACTGGTTTTATACCTAT
>JAHLLU010000171.1 GCA_020444005.1 archaeon | reverse complement strand
GACGCAATGGGAGCAAACGCTGTGAACACCATGGCGGAGGCTTTAGCGCCTACAATGGCCGAGTTAACCGGTGGAAGAAGCCTGCTTAGAATCATCAGTAACCTCGCTGATAGACGACTTGTCACTGTAAAGTGTAAAGTGAAGGCAGAGGATATTGGTGGACCGAAGGCGGTTGATAATATTGTTGCAGCTTGGGCTTTCGCTGACGCTGACCCCTACCGTGCAGCCACCCATAACAAGGGTATAATGAACGGTATTGCAGCAGTCGCACTTGCTTTTGCACAGGATCACCGAGCCATCGAGGCTGGTGCCCACAGTTACTGTGTCAAAAACAATCAATACAGGAGCATGAGCAAATGGGGTAAGGACGCTAACGGAGACCTCACTGGAGAGATGACTCTACCAATGGCGGTAGGACTCGTCGGTGGTGCCACACGGAGCCACCCTATGGCGCAGGTAGCCCGTAAGATATTGGGTGTAGATAAGGCGGTTGAGCTTGGTGAGGTAATGTGTGCTGTTGGGCTCGCTCAGAATCTAGGAGCTCTGCGAGCATTGACCCAAGAGGGTATTCAGCAGGGTCATATGAGGCTGCACGCTCGTAACTTGGTGGTTATGGCTGGCGCTAAGGCTGATATGATCGAGAAGGCTGTCGCTGAGCTAGTGGATTCAGGCGAGATAAGGTTCCCGAAGGCACAAGAGATAGTCAAGAAGCTGCAAGGGTAATCGCTTTTGACTATTCTCATTGATGACGCGGGTAGTGGAGACCTGTTATTTGGTACAGTGATTGGGGCTTACCGGGTGGAGGATGATGTTTTCATCTATGACCTTATCGAGACCAAGTATTTCCAGATGCCTCTCTACAAGGATAAAACGCATCTTGTGGAGGCGAAGCGGATCGCTCTAAAGTTAATGGAGCGTTTGGGGCTTCGTGAGAACGAAAATGTCATCATCTGTACAGGTGATATATTGAACGTTGCCTCGGAGGCGCTTATTGAAAAATACGGTGAAGAGGTTATTGAGCGCGGTAAGATAGAGGGTAGGGCCCAAGAACTGGTGGAGCTTGCTTATACCAATGAGTTACGGAATATTGGTTATACTCCGTTAGAGGATCGTACCGAGAAATGGGGTAAGAACTTCTGGGACATGTATAACTGGCTGAAAGCCGACAGGAAAAGGATGAGATTCGCGAAATCTGCTTTCCCTAACTTGAAGAAGTATCCTCTCTTCAAGTAGTTTTTATTCTGCTTACAGGTGCTGTTTTCTTTGTTAAGGTGACGCTTTTTGTCACTATTTCATGGTTGATCTGGGTGGTTCTGAGGGGTGTTATTGTTTAACCCTGCGGCTTTGGTGTCTACTGGTGGGTACTTTGGGAAAATAATTTTCTTGTGTGAACCTGTGTGAAGGTGTAGTATTTGGTGGTGTACGTTTTGGTAATGATTAGCCGGCGTATTGGTGCTGATTGAGAATGAAACTGGTTGATTCTGGAGCTGGTTTCCATTAAAGAAGCCTGTTTATGGCTGGGATGCTTGTACCCCCCCCTCCCCCCCCAATTGGGGTATTGTTTTTTATGTGCCTAGCCTCAAGTATTCTCGATATATTTGAAGCCATGGTTACTCAATGTACTAGCGTGTCCAATAGACAAACACCACCCCTTGGAAGCATACTTCTATACATGGGAAACGAGCGACGAAGAACTTGACAAGATTAACCGGGAAGCTGGTAAACCAAGCCAGTATTTCCAGAAACAGTATGAGCATCTCGCAAAACAGATAATGGATGGAACCATCAGTATGGCTTCCTTGAAGGAGATCAATGATCACACAGAGTCAGTGCATACTTCTGAGCTTCTCGTTGACGTTTTCAAGTTTCTAAACAGACTAGAGTTTGAAGAGGATAAATCCGCTGAGAACCTTCTTAGCAGGTACCCGGAGGGAATGGATGTATTATACAGGTATCTCAATCTGATCGAGGTTGAGGAGGGATTACTCAGGTGTCCGGAGTGTGGACGCTGGTACCCTATTGGTAGCTCAGTTGAGACCATTCCAGAGCTTATGCCTGATGACCTGCGAGATCAAGAGAAAGACCTTGCGTGGCTTGAGAAATGGAGTGAAAAGCTACCCGACTCAGTTAAGACTGAAGGGAAGCCGTATCATCTGTAGGCTCTTGTTTTATTTTTGTGTACGCCCACTGGGTTAATCCTATGGCGAAGCCAGTCAATACTAGTTCTGCGTATAATATGCTGTAGTTTAGTGCTGAGGTTGATAGGTAATCGATTGCTGTGTGGGTGACTACCGCGATGAGGTAGTATTTTAGGTTCTTAGTTCTGATGGTTTCAAGCACCATCACTGACAAGCTGATATGAATGGCGATAGAAATCACTCGTTCATATGCCCCAACGAGTGGTAGATACCAAGGCATCATTGTAATCGAGTATAACTGCGTCTCTGGGATTGACTCAGGGTTTGTGAGAAGTATGAACCCCATCGTCAATATGTTGATACCTACCAAGAGGATGGACTCGATACCACCGTGACCAGCACCATAGGTGACGCCTTCCCCATAGTCCTTCTTTTTTATCAGATACCTTAGCCCAATATACCGCGCAGTCTCCTCAAACAAACCCGCTGTAAATGAAGCAACAAAATAGATCATCAGATACGTGGTGTAAGTAATCTCGCCAGAAGTGATCACATTATTCACATAGTTATTAACAGGAAGCCGTACAAGGCTGACGAGAAACATCAAAGCACCTACGAACCAACTCTTCCAACTGGTACCAAATCTACGTGTAAAATACAGCCCCAATGCGAGTGGAAGTAATATCTCGATTGTACCCGAGAAAATATAGGCGACAGCGTTAATGGTGGTCAAATGATCATCATATCCAGTATATTATCAGCATGTTTTTAACGACTCCCGTGCCCGCGTAATCCTAATAAATTTAGTTAGTATAAAACCCTCGAAAGAATGACACAATATTAATTGTTAATTTTTAATATTACTTTCCCTCAATAATGAGATATGACCGAAGAGCGAGATTACTTCAGGTCAATATTCTATGTTGCCCTAGTTTGGGTATTAACTATGATTTTTCATCAAGTAATATACGTAAATCAATCTGTGATACGCGATTTTGCACCAAGTTTATCCTATTATGCAAATAGTGGGTTTCTAACACTTTTCTTAGCTGTCATTGGATCTATAATCGCTTGGATTAAGACTGGAAAAAGAAAAACGCAAACCATATCAGACCAAAAAGAAGCACCAGTTATACAAACTAAAGAAGAACCTCAGGAAATATCGGTTCCCAACCAAAATAATCTATTAAATAAACTATCATCTGCTATTCAAACTAACTTTAACTCAAAAACTATTGAACAAACTAGTGCAATTACTAATATCTCTCTTATTCCTAAACGAGATTATTTATTGGGTCGAATAGATGAGCTATCATCTATTTTTCCAATAACCGTTGATGAATTTACTACTACAATCAGTCAAGGAGTAGTATCCTATCGAAGAAGGAAACACCTTCCACGTGAAAAAAGATATAGATTTGAGGATTTTCTAGCGATGTCTGATTCAGATTATAATCAGATGTGCTTTATGAAAATGCATTTTGGCACATTTCAGCCTATCTGTGAGGATTTAGCATATATAAAAGGAAATGATGTTCCTCTTTATTACGAACTACATGATATTTTGGATTACTTCAAAACAAGATATTCGGTAGATGAATTAACTTTAGATAATATACGAAAAGAGGTTATTAGACATAATTGGGAGATGGCACAGCGAGAACTTAATAGAACTCATAACTCTTGGAGAGTTTAAACGATGGCTACTACTTACTATGGTTCAGTTTCGTGTTTTCTTAAATTAGTGAGGTAGTATATTGGCAAGATGTGCATATTGTGGTGTTAAAGTAGAAAAACCAATTACCTGTCCATACTGTGGAAAAATATTTTGTGTAGAGCATGGTCAACATGAAAGGCATAAATGTACAGCAACCCAAAATCAAAATTCTAAGAATAAATACTCTAATCAATCTACTTCAAGTAATATCTCGTATTCTAGGCATAGCTATTCAGGGTATAGACCAAAAAGTGCACGCATATGGTTAACTGTTGTACTCATAATATTGGGATTATCTTCAATTGTTGTCCTTCAGTATCCTTCCGATTTTAAAGAACTTGTTTTTAATTTAAAAAATGAAGCCTCAAACATAGGAGATGATATCGTTCAAAGATTTACAGGGGCTCATCTGATATGCAAGTCATATACAGTAACTCCTTATTCTGCATGGATTGGAGAAAATATTACTGTTCATTATTTTTTAGAAAATACTGGTGATCAAAATAATACATATGAAATTGAGGTTTACCTCGATGATGAATTTATTGAATCACAAAGTCTCTTTTTTAATCCTAAAGAACTTAAGGAATTTCAGTTTACATTTTATCAAAATATTTCAGGTTCCTATCTTTTCAAGATTAATGGTTTGGATGTTAATTTCAGTCGAATCATTGTGGTTGAGAAACCTGATGTTGTATTAGACCGCCCTGATTATTATTACTCTTTTGCACGAAAATATGTTAAAGAGACATATGGATTGCCTGAAGATCATAGCATTGAATCGTTATTTCATTTTCTGAGTAAACTGCAGTTTCCTGTTTATTCAGCGAATAGTTTTGATTGTAGTGATTCTAGTGCATTGCTTGAATGGCTTTTAGAGGGTGCTGGGTTTCAAGCGTATTTAGTAGAAAACGATTCTCATATGTGGGTTCAAGTTATTACTTCAGATGGCTTGGTTGCCATTGAAGCAACCAATCTTTGTTCAGGTGAATCTTATGGACCTCCAGGGATAGTTGATAACCTAGCTGGAGATTACGAGATATATACTTATGAGTATAACAGAGATTTGCAAATGTTTCTCGATTGGAAGGAAAAATACCCCTCTTCAGTCTATGATTATGATCCAAATATTACGTTTGAGGAATGGAAAAGGGAATATCTATTTTCGACGTCCTTTGATTGGCGGGTATCTGGTATTCCGAGTGTTTCT
>JAHLLU010000170.1 GCA_020444005.1 archaeon | reverse complement strand
AAGAAGGCGGAAACGTGTTTGACGCAGGCGCCGCAATGTGGTTCTGTCTGGGTCTCCTGAAGCCACATCTAATTGGCGCCGCTGGTGAGTGCCCTATTCTGTTTTATCATGATGATAGGGTGGTTTCTGTTAATGGTCAGGGACCAGCACCTATGACGGCGACCATAGACTGGTTCAAGGAACAGGGCTACCCCATGATCCCCGAGGATGGGTTTACCCCCGCCTGTGTACCCGGAGCATATGACGCGTGGTTAACTACGCTGGAAGAATATGGCTCTATGGGATTAGACAGGATACTTGATCCAGCTATCAGGATAGCCAGTAAGGGGTTCCCAATGTTCCCAACGTTAGCAGAGTTCCTCAAGAAACTGGAGCATCGGTTCAGTACGGAGTGGCCAACCACATCAAAGGTCTATCTACCAGAAGGTAGAGCCCCAGTGGTAGGAGAGATCATCAATAACCCTGACTGGGCGAGAACATTCAAAGCGATAAGAAAAGAGTACGTTGAGGCAGCGAAGACAAGCAGGGAAGCTGGGTTTGATGCTGCCCGGAAGTATTTCTATGAGGGTCCTGTGGCGGAGAAGATGATTGATTTCATGCAGAGTTTCAAATGCCGTGATGTCTACGGCAAGGAGAATCATGGTTTGTTATCGCTTGATGATCTCAGCGGCTACAGGGCAAGCTTCGAGGAATCAGTGCATGTTGACTATATGGGGCTTGATGTGCACAAGTGTGATACATGGACACAGGGACCAGTACTCCTTCAGCAGCTCAGAATACTGGAAAACTATGACCTTGAATCACTTGGACACAACACAGCAGAATACATACACACATTGATGGAAGCAGCCAAACTAGCCTTCGCAGACAGAGAAAACTACTACGCAGACCCAGCCTTTGAAGAAGTACCTCTTGACTGGTTGTTGAGTCGAGAATACGCAAAACAACGATCAGAACAAATAACACCAGAAGCCTCCATGCTTCAAAGACCCGGCGGCGTAGAGCCATTTATGCTTGAGGAAAGCGGAGCCAAGCCCTTCTTCGAGGGAGATACGGTTCACATTGAAGCAGTAGACAGAGACGGCAACATGATCTCAGCTACACCTAGCGGAGGATGGCTGAGAACAAGCCCCCTTATACCGGGTCTCGGGTTCCCCACAAGCACCAGAGCCCAGTTCCTCCACCTTGACCCAGACCACGTAGAAGCATTGAAACCGGGAAAGAAACCCAGTACAACACTGACACCAAGCCTCGTAACACAAGAAGGAAAACCATACATGGTGTTCGGCACACCGGGAGGAGACAAACAAGACCAGTGGACACTCCAGTTCTTCCTCAACTACGTTGTATTCGGCATGAATGTTCAGGAAGCACTTGACGCCCCCACAGCACATACAAGTCATTTCCCGGCTAGCTTCTGGCCCCACCCAGTCAGACCCGGTGAGATAAGCATTGAGCCAAGGATACCTGAGAAAGTAGTAGCGGAGTTGAGTAGGCGTGGTCACAAGGTGAAGATTAGTAAGCCTTGGAGTCATGGACGTTGTCTGGCTATCAGGTATGATCCTGTGTCGGGTTTGATGTCTGGTGGAGCTTCTCCCCGTACTGGGGAACCTTATGCAATCGGTTGGTAGCGTTGTTCTACTGTGTTGAACACTTGTTCAACTTTTTTGTTGGTTTGTTCTGAAACATGGGATAATATCTTGTCTGGTGTATTGTGGGTTTGACCAAATATGAATATGAGAAAAACTTTGATGGCTGCACTGGTGCTGAGTCTAGGCATCGCATCAGCGGTTATGTACACCAGCGCCATGCAGAACCAGAAAAACACGGACATTGAACAGATCGCGCTTAACTTCCTGAAAAACGGAGCCACCTATAGCTTTGACGGTATCGAGGACTCGATAACCATATTGGATTATTATATGTTGGAGAGTTATCCTGTTCAGCATGTTTTTGTGATCAGCTTTGATACGGCACATGCAGGGTGGGGTGACCGTGAGGGCACATTCATCGCCCAAGTCATCACAAACCATGTGATCGAGATTACAATCGTTGAAGGCGAGGTAGTCTCAGCGATCATAGACGACCAGTGGGATGAACTCAACCAAGAGCAGATTATCCCCCAAGAGTACCTCGAACTAGAAGAGGCACGAGAAATCGCACTTGACTATGTTGCAGAGCAGTATCAGATAGATTTCCCGGGAAACTGGATCAGTGAAGTAACCACACCAGAGAACCTTGTGGGAGCATCCACCATCCGTTACATCAGCGGCTACTGGACTGTAACCATAAGCTACCCAGTAGTACAGTTCCCAGAGTACTCTGTAACCATCCAGAACACGAGCACAGGCTTCAACTGGAGCGGCACAGTAAACAGCAACTGCGAAGTAGTCGAGTCCTAAACTCATCCCTTTTTTCTACAGTATTTTTTTAGTTTTTAGAAGAGATATCCGAGTCGGATACTTCCCCAAATAATATGCCAGAAGAGATAGTAGAAGAGTCTAAAGGTATACATTGATGCGAAGCCGAACCGGCGGAATGTGCATAGCTGAATTATGTTGATGAGGAAAATATTGATGCCAACATAAACAGTCGCCCATAAGGGTATCTGGGACGAGAAGCCGAGTCCAAGCTGGAATAAAGGCTCCAAAAATGAGACAAGTACAAGACAGCCAAACATTACTCGCTCATCGATTACTGAAACCCGTTTAACGACTAGTAATATGAGAAATAGAGGCATCAAATGGAATACTATCTCCACTATAAATCCGAAAACTGGGTAATATAGGATAGAAAACGGGAAAACGATGTTAATATCCTCAGGAAGTTTTACCGTGATATCAAGGATGACCATAATAAAGGATAAGACCAATGATAGACTCATGACTTTCAGACTTTCAAAGAGAGCTCCAGACCGATAAACAACGAAACCAAATTGTTTCAATCCGCCTAGTAAGAAAAACCCTTGAATAATGAGTATTGAGACCATGAGGATTGGGTTTAAGGTACCGAGAAAATACCGATAGAGCATGGGTTTGAGAGCAAATAGGACACCAGTTGCTAAGAGAATAGCGGCTGATGTCTCCAAATAACCAAAACGACCGATTCAGACATATACCAAACTCACCGATTTAGACCATTCACGCTTAACAGATGACGCAGAGAACCTCTACGGTGAACAGTAGATTGGAAGCTATCACCAAGATACATTTGTCGTCCAACTAGTGACCCTAAACCTAGAAACAAAATCGAGGAATTAATCAGATAACCGATGAAACTAGGTCCAACAAGGATAAACGGAGTGCAAATTAAGATGATTATCCCGAAAAGTTTTCCAAAAGGGTCATAGACTATGCGTCCACCGAACCCAGCTATAAACTGGGCAAACATCAAAATGGACACAATCAACACCAAAAAATTGAGTCTATCAAGCATTATACAACTGGTTATTCCAGATATTGCTAGCAGAAAATCAGCAGAGACATCGAAAAAAGCCCCACTGGTTGACGCCGTATTGGTTTTTCTGGCAACATAACCATCTAAGAGATCAGATAATAGTGCGACAAGGTACAGGGTTAATCCAGGCAATACTCGATCCGATATAATACTGAAGAAGATCATGGGGCTTAGGAGAACACGTAGTCCCGTGATGGCGTTAGCAAGGTTGATTTTCAAATTATGCACCAAACACGTTACTCGAAGTGTCTTACACCTTGCTCGATGATCTTGAAGAGAACTGCGAGGGTCTCCCTGATCTCGTCATCAGATTGTCCAAACGCCTTACCTCTTCTAACTACACCCCTAATGGCAGGGTTTAGAGCAGCCAAGGACTTGACTATCTTTAGTATTGTCTTCTGATCATCTATGCCGGTTCTTTGCATAGACTTCATTATGACATCTGACATCAAGGCACCTAGACCTGTCTCGTTGTCCCTGAACTCTATCTCGCTCTCGGTCAATGGTTCTCCTTTGAGTTCTTTCTCGATGATGACTCTGTTTATGGTGACGCATTTACCTGAATCGATGAACCCTGATTGGTCTGGGTACTTGTTAACGAATCTGAGGTATGCTTCCCCCATGGACTGGATTGAGTAGTCGGATTCTTGTAGGTGTGATGAGATGGTTTCTTGCATTCTTTGGTAGGTCTTGGCGAGAACAGCAGCGAATAAGTCGTCTTTGGAGTCGAAGTAGTTGTATATAGTGGCTTTTGTATAGCCTGCATCTTCGGCGATCTGATCAATTTTTGCTTCATCGTAGCCGTTTTCTATGAATGACTGTTCAGCGATATTGATTATCGAGTCTCGCCGTATCTTACGTTGGCGTTCTTTTCGTTTTTCTTTTTGTGTAGACATTTTATTCACTGGTTTTGGTCTTATTTGCTCCGAGGCTTAGGATCAGGGTGCCTGCGGCGCCTCCTCCCATTATTGGAAGTATTTGGTGTAGGTATGCGGTTCCTTTGAGGGCTGATGCCGTTGCAATTATTACAGTTGCCCAGATTAGGGAGTTGCCGAGTATTCGTAATGCTTGTTTCATTTTACTCACGTATATTTTATTATACTTAAGTATAATGCATTGGACGATAGTATATTAAAATATTGATAAAACACATCAAACAAACACTCAATCAGAGTTCACCAATCGTGAAACTTGTACCAACTTAATATAGTACACACAGGCGTTGCGAAGAAAGTATTAACATTAAGATTCAACAACGATTCAATGATCAAGTTGGAGAAACTCATAGTAACCGCAGCAGTCACCGGCGGAGAATACGTATCAAAAGAGACCACCCCATACGTACCAAGCACAGTAGACGAAATCGTAGCCGAAGTACTAGACTGCGTTGAAGCAGGCGCCAGCGTGGTTCATCTACACGCCAAAGATCCAGAGACAGGCGAAGCATACAGCGGAGACCCAAACCCATTGATGCGAGAATACGTTGAGCGCATCAGAGAAGAGATAGATGTTATAATCAACCTCACCACAGGGGGCGGAAGAGTCGGCAACCCACCTGAAGTCTGGGACCGTCTCGTTGAAGAGCGTTGTAAGATCGGTTCAGAGATGATGAGCCTAAACATGGGCACCATGAACCGGTGGGCAGAACACCCTAC
>JAHLLU010000169.1 GCA_020444005.1 archaeon | reverse complement strand
ACAAGTCCACAATTACTGCAGACGGTCTCTCCGTTCTCTAGATCACTGATTAGATGTGAATTCCCGCATCTGGGACACTTGGCACTCTTGGGTTCTGACAGTTTTTCCACCTAATTAATTAAAATCAATATGGTAATTTACCCATACGTAAATTATATATAACGTCGTTTTTATTTAAGGATTCCGAGGAGAGCCCAATGCCGAAGCCCAAAGGAACATGCGGAGCAACAAAGATGAAGATACTGGCAGTAATCCACAGCAATGAGCAAAGTGGAGACGTATCCTATGGGTACAATATATGGCAGAGCCTCAAAGACAACTTCTACACCTACATGAACGACAACGACATCAGAAATGTCTATCATCACCTCAACGACCTATGCAGCCTAGGCTACATCAGGAAATGCCCAGAGGCAAGTGATGATATAAAACAATGTTACCGAATAACATCGTCAGGGTCGGGAATCCAAGAAAAGTATAATCATTTCCTAGAAGTACTAGAGAAAAACGCCTAAAACTTTAGGAATTTTAGCTTTACATCGTCTCCTAATGTATACTTTGTGTCAGCTGGAAGATAGATGGGTTCGTCTAGCTTTAACGCTAAGTCACCATCAACATCTACAACAGTGGCAGAAACAACCGAAGTACTATCATATTGATCCCTGAACTCTTGCCAAGCCTTCTGTATTTTCTCAAAATCCTTGATGAAATGTTCCCCGAGCTCGGTGATTGTCGAGCTGCCCCCGCCTTGTCTGCCGCCCTTTGATGCATCTATGAGTTTGTCGCCTAGTTTTTCCTCGGCTTTTCGAATTAGCCCCCAAGCATATCGGTAACTCATGTCCAGATCTTGGCTAGCTTCTTTGAGAGTCCCCTTTTCCTTGATGGCTTTTAGCAGGCTATAGACGCCGGGCCCGAATACGTATCCTTCATCGGTTTCTAGCCATATTTTTGAGGCGGGTTTGGGTGAGCTCATGTTGTTCATTTAATGTGGTGTTGTGATGGTTTTAACGATAACGACTGATGCGCGATCAGTCATCCATGTCATGGCTACATTTTCTATATAAAACCAAACTACATGGGTGTGTCAAAGGTTACGGTGACACAGATAAATGATAAATAAACTAAGAAACCGTCGCGGTGTAACAGGACTTGAGACAGCAATTATACTGGTTGCGTTCGTGATCACCGCAGCAGCATTCGCGTTCGTCATCTTGAACATGGGATTCATTACCTCCGAGAAAGCACAGAGCGTGATTGCATCAGGAATGAGCGAGGCAACATCAGCGATAATGACAGACAACGGAGTAGTCGCAAACTTTGCCAACGTATCACTTGGAGACCAAAGCGACATCTGTTTAACAAAACTCACATTCTACATCAAACTCAGTCAAGGGCACACACCAATCGACATCGATGACGCCCGACTAGTGGCAACCTTCACAAACGAGAGACACCACGGCGAGCTATACGATGTAAATGGCACAATCATGACCATGACATGCGTCAACGGCGACGGCGACACATTGTTAGAGGTCGGTGAAAAGTACAGGGTAGACATTGACTTTACAGAGATACCAAACGATGGGGTTGACCCAGCGGTGGTCAATAGAACTGATCTATATTGCCACCCCTACGAGACCTTCAGGGTAGAGCTTCGACCAAGCGAAGGCGCGGTACTATCGATAAACAGAGAGATACCGGCGGTCTATGTCGCCGTAATGACCATCGACTAATTCCTTTTTCTTTTCTAGCAGGTCTTTTATTTCCAAGTCCCCCAGAAGTGTGCATGTTATCAAAGGATGCTCTTCTAGGAATACGGGTATTGGATATGAGCAGGGTCCTCGCTGGACCCTTCACAGGTATGCTCCTAGCGGACATGGGTGCAGACGTAATCAAACTGGAGATACCGGGGGGAGGGGACGATAGCCGACAGTTCCCCCCATTCATCGGAGAAGAATCGATGTACTATGTGAACCTCAACAGGGGGAAAAAGAGCATCACTATCAATCTAAAAACAGAAGATGGAAAAAACATCTTCAAAGAACTAGTCAAACAAAGCGATGTGCTCTTGGAGAACTTTAGACCCGGAACCATGAATAGGCTAGGACTCGGATACGAAGAACTCAAAGAAATCAATCCACGCCTAGTCTATGCGGCCATATCAGGGTTCGGACAATATGGACCCTACAGCAGTAGACCGGGTTATGATATTATTGGTCAAGCCATGGGTGGTCTTCTCAGTATAACTGGTTGGCCTGATAGCCCCCCTACAAGGTCGGGTACGGCGATTGGTGATATTTTGAGTAGTCTCTTCTGTACTGTCGGTATTTTGGGAGCCTTGAAGGTGCGTGATCAGACTGGTGTGGGTCAACTTGTTGATGTATCGCTTGTGGATAGCGTCTTTGCGGCGTTGGAGAATATTCCACAGGTTTACTATGTTGATGGGCATATTCCTGAGCGTATCGGTAACAGGTATGAGTTCATTTACCCCTATGATACCTTTGAGACAAGCGATGGATGGGTAGTCATTGGTATAGCCAACGATAGTCTCTGGAACCGGTTCCTAGCAGCAACCAAACTACAGCTAGATGATGATCCACGATACAAGACAAATCCCCTGCGTGTCGAGAACCATGAACCATTAAGAGCAGAGATAGAGAAATGGACTAGACCACAATCAAAAGACGATGTAGTAGGACTGCTTACAGAGGCTGGTGTACCATGTTGCCCTATTTATGATATTAAGGAAGCATCAGAGGACCCACATATTATGGGTGCACGGAAAATGGTACAAGAAATGAACCAACCCGGCATAGGCACAGTGAAGATTCAGGGAAACCCCATCAAGATGTCCATGACAGACCCCCAGCCAAGGGGACCAGCGCCAATTCTGGGTGGGGACACGTTAAATGTCTTGAAAGAGATTCTTGGAGTATCAGAGGAACGCTATAAGCGGTTAAAGGAAGAAGGCGTCGTATAATGTATAGATCAGACACCCGGGAAAAAACGGTGCAAATGAACGAGGTAACAGCACAAGCAAGGTCATGCCTCAACTGCGCCCTCGGACAAACTCGGAAAAACGTGGTTATTGGCTCGGGGAGTCTGGACGCAAAAATAGTTTTGGTGGGAGAAGCACCGGGGAGAAAAGAGGATGAATCAGGGCTTCCTTTTGTGGGTTCCGCTGGTAAGCTTCTTGATGGATTGCTGGAGGCTGCTGGACTGGTGCGTGATGAGATTTTTATTGGGAATATTTTGAAGTGTCGTCCTCCGGGGAACAGGAGACCAAAGAAGTCTGAGGTCGAGTGTTGTGAGGGTTATTTGATGCGGCAGCTTGAGATTATCAAACCCAAGGTTATCGCTCCTATGGGGAATAGTGCGTTAGCTTATTTCCAGTCTAGGCACGATATTGGTGGGGATGTTATTGGTGATGCTCATGGTAGGGTCTATGAGGTGGAGACGAGTTGGGGTAAAGTGAAGTTGATGCCTTTGTATCACCCGGCTGCGGCTATTTATCGTAGGCATCTGCTTGGTGATCTTGAGAAAGATATGAAGAAACTGGCTGAACTCTAGCTACATCTGTTCAGGGGCATCGATGCCTAGCACCATCAAAGCGTTACGGAGAGTGATTCTCGCCGCGTCTACTACTTTGAGTCTTGCGCCCATGAGTCCAGCGGTCTCCGCTTTCAACACGTTTTGTGTGGCGTAGAAGCTGTTGAACTTGTCAGCGAGGTTGTTGGCGTATGCGGTTAGGTTTGCGGGTTGTAGTTCTTCTGCTGCGCGTTCAAAGGTCTCTGGGAACTCGGCTAGTAGGTTGATGAGTTCTTTTTCTTTGAGGGCGTTTAGTGTGGCGTATTCTGGTTCTGGGTTCTGTGTGGCTCGTTTGAGTATGTTGCATGTTCTTGCGTGGCTGTATTGGATGAATGGTGCGCTGTTGGTCTCAAAGTCCAGTGCTTTTTTCCAGTCGAAGACCACTTGCTTCATGGGGTCAACGCTGAGCAGGGTGTACTTGACTGCTCCGTAGCCTACCATTTCTGCTATCTCGTTTTTTTCCTCTGGGGTTAGCTCTGGGTTTCGTTTTTCGACTTCCTCCATGGCTAGGCTTACTGCGCGTTCAAGGACTTCGTTGAGGGTAACGTATCGTCCAAGGCGTCCACTCATCTTTACTCCGGGGAGTTTAACGAACTCGTATGAGTAGTGGAGCTGGTTGTCACCCATTTTTAGATCGCCTATTGCGGCTAGGGCGATTCTGAGTTGTAGCTGGGCTAGTGTCTGTTCCATGCCGATGACGTTGATTACGCGGTCGGCCAAGCCGAACTTGTATATGCTGTAGGCCATGTCTCGTAGGGTGTAGAGGGTTGTTCCGTCGCTTCTGACTAGTACTAGTCTGGGTATCTCGTGTTCTGGGTGGAGGCCCCATCGTTCTTTGAGTTTGAGGTCTCTTGCGATCCAGTCGCAGTCGAGTACCTGTGCGCCCATGTCTTTGATGACGTAGCCTGTTTCTTTGAGTCGGTCTAGTACGTTTTCTGCGGCTTGTGCCCAGACTAGGTCTGACTCGAAGTCGAAGCTGTCGAAGTGGATGCCGAGGAGTCCTAGGCTTTCTTGGAAGCCGTTGAGGCAGTAGTTGATGACGGTTCTGACTTCTTGTACGGTTTCTGGTTCGTTGTTTTCGTAGCTTGTGTTTAGTGCTATTATTTTCGCCATGGGGTCTGGTATTTGGGGTAGTTTTTCACTCATGGCTTTGTAGATGTCTGGGTAGCGTTCTGTGAGCATCTCGGCTGCTTTTTCGTATTCCTCTATCTGTTCTTGGGCTTCAGATGCTTCGTAGACCCAGCCTTCTTGTTCGGCTTCTTTTAGTTCTGCTCGTAGTCGGGTTAGTTCCATGACTACGTTTACCGCGGCGTATATGGTGCCTACCCAGAGTTCTGCGGTGCCTTCTGGTTTGGGTTTACCCATGAGTTTCCAGCCGTATGTTGCCATGGCTACTTGGCGCCCCATGTCGTTTACTAGGAAGTGGATTGTGACGTCGTTTCCTCTGTTTTCTAGTAGGCTTGCGAGGCTGTCGCCTAGGATGCTGTTTCTTGCGTTGCCTATGTGTAGTGGGCTGTTTGGGTTGGCGCT
>JAHLLU010000168.1 GCA_020444005.1 archaeon | reverse complement strand
CCGGTTACTGGTTGCATTAAATCAAATCCAATGAGTCAAAAATAGTGATACCTTGGAAGCTTCTTAACCATTTTGGTTAACAAAACCTACATATTAAATGAAATTAAAGAAAAGGAATAATTAACTAGATTATTCTTGGTACTTTACCTCGTAGATCAAGACGAACCCGTTCTCGCTCTTATAGACGAGATCGAACAGGCCCCCGGTGTTACCCTCAAACATGAGGTTGTAAAGCGTACTTTGGATAAATCCTTCTTTATAGACACCTGCTGTGTAATTCACGTAATCGTTTAGATCTAGTCCACCAATCTGAACCATCCACTGCCACTTGACCTCATCCCCAGCATATAGAGATTGCCCATACTGCTCTGAATAAGACGTAAACACAACAACATAATCAGCGCCATAACGCTCAAGCATACCGATGGATACATTTGGTGGATTCATCAAGATCTGACCAATGTTAGCAATTTGTCGAGTAGTCTGTGTGGCACCATCAGCCATAGTAGTTTTTCCAGCCATAGCCTCAATCCAGTAACCATAGTCCCACCAACTGCAAACCACTGAATCATCCGTCATATTTTTCTTCATCCATTCAAGGGCCTCAGGCCAGTCTTGTGGATACTCACCATTCACCTTAACACTGATACCGCTTGAGGCTAACTGATTAGGTGAATCAGCTGATTCAATAGCACTGTAAACATTTGGAATCATGGAGACAAGCAGGAACCCAACGAAAACAAGAACCAGAGGTTTACTAACTCCATAGACTTGTTTTCTTCTACGCGCGGTTCTACTGGAGGCGGGGGTTTGCTCATAAAGGAAAGGCGATACAGCGCGAACCAAGCCGTATCCTCCGATCAAGCTCGCTGGTGCTGTGAGTATCTGAGTTAAGCGTGACATGACTCCTGCGAAGTAGAGGCTTGTGAGGAAGAATAATACCGCGTAGAGGTTTTTCTCGTCAAGTTCCTTGATGCTAAGATAGGTTCCGAATACTCCTAGCATTAAGATGATCCCATAGTTGTTGAACAGTGATGCCCATGGGGCCGTGTGGTTTTCCGCTACTGAGTCATAGAGATAACTGTCTGTTGAAGTAAAGGGGTTTAGGACCTTGAGGAACTTGAACCCAATTGGTATATCGATACCAACTGCGGGTAATATGAAGATACCCAGAACAACGAGAACTAATAATCCGAGTGCTGCTACGCTAACAACGCTTATGTCTATCTTGTCTTTGATGAACTCGTAACCGATTAATCCAAGAATCACCATAAAGGCTAGAACACTGTCTAGGCTGAGTACACTCATTGGTCCTAGTCTCGGTGTGAAGAATACTATTAGGAATCCTAGTCCAATAGTAATTGTATAGGTTATGAGATGTCTTATTTCGTATTTTTCTGTGATTACTAGGAATCCCATGTAGAGCATCAGCATTCCAGTCATGTATTTGGCTGCTCCCCAGCTTGCATAAATCAAGCCAAGTGTAAGCCCGGATAATACGCCATAGATAACACGTTGCTCTATGCTTCGTTCTTTATCGCTAGAACGTAAAAAGAATAGGCTAGTAGCCACGATAGCGAATATTCCAATGTTTTCTGTATCAAAGAACCCGAGAGAAGTTCTAGCAATAAACGCGGGTGTTATCGCCAAGAATAGTGCAGCGAATATTCCTGTTGGTCTTCCGCGCAGTTCTTTTCCAAGGTAATAGATTGTGATGATAGTGACTACCGCCATGAATACTGGGAAGTATAGGCATACATTGTATAGGCTGATACCGAAGCCAAGTGTTTTCTGCACCAGATACAGGAATGCAGCTGCAAATGGTACACCGGGATACGCACTGTTAGCGACGTTTCTGCCCATGGGGTACCAGCTCATTGTATCATGCCATGACCACCATGACGCGAACCCATTCTCCACAACGTATTGTGTTGCTCTGTACTGGAATAGGGGGTCGAATGCTGTGAAGTATGCTCCGTATTGGAGGGGCAGTATTCTGAGTAGCGCTGTTACTATGGCTATCGCTGCGAGTATACCGATCTCGATGGCTTGAAGTCGAGTAGGTCGTAGTCGGTTTAGTATGTCCTGTGTTGCTTGGTTTTCCGCCATGATGTTACTTCCTTTTCATGAATGATATACGGGTCTTTTATTTAAATTGAGATAACCGGGTCTTGCCTTATATGATGTATGGGTCAGTCGTTTTCACTGAGATAATGCTTAACAAGGGAGACCCCCCTTTTTCTGTTAATGAGCCTCATCTTTCAAACAAAGAGCGTAACAGTAGACGAACAAACACTGTACGGATCTATGGGAGTTCTTGAGAACGCTGTAATCGTCTTTTTCTGGGTAGGGGAGAAACCAAAGCTTGGTAGCTTGACCGCGACTCTCCCGGATAAGTCAGGAAGTCAATTGCTTGGTGACCGCGATGAAGTGGTTTCCCGGGTGATCGGGGATAAAGTAGCGTCCAAGTACGATAGGATCGCGCTCGTTTCGACCAATCTGCCTCTGGGTTTCGAGGCTAGGGAGGTTTTGAGGCTGCTAAATGAGTTAATGAGTGAATGAGAGATGAATAATCTACGAACTTTTCTAAAAGAAATAGAGAATGAAACAGTAACCATCAAGGAACCACTCTCAAGACGCTATGAGATAGCAGCCGCGTTACGAAAGTTTGACGGCGGAAAAGCAGTCATAGTTGAGGAAAAGGAAACTGGGGTAACTGTGGTTGGTGGAGTCAATGGTAATAGACCTAGGCTCCTGAGATCGATTGGAGTATCAGCGGAGACGCTGTATCCTACCTTGATTAACGCAACCAAGAACCCGTTGAAGTGCGAACTTGTGGAGACTGGTCCAGTAAAAGATGTAGTTGAGAAGGGAAGTCTTGACGAAGTACCGGTTTTAACCCATTTTGATGGCGACCCCGGTCCATACATCACCTCCGGTATTCTTCACACCAAGGGACCGAAGAGTGAACAAGAGAATGTAAGCTTCCATAGGCTACTTGTATTAGACGATAAACGCATGGCGATAAGAATAGTCCCAAGGCACCTGTACAGGATAACACAGCAAGCGAGAGAACAAGGGTTGAAATCCCTTGATGTGGCGATAACCATTGGTCATCACCCTGCCACATTGATGGCGGCGGCTATGCCTGCGAGTTATGGGACAAGCGAGTTTGATGTTGCTAACAGGCTTCTAGATGGATCGTTGAAGCTTACGCAGTGTGAGCATGTTGATGCGTTAGCTCCGGCAGATGCAGAACTGGTACTTGAGGGCAAGCTAAGACTTGATGAAAACGAAACAGAGGGGCCATTCGTTGACCTATCAGGTACATTTGATGTTCAGCGCCAGCAGCCTGTCATAGAGCTGGTAGGTGTAATGCACAGAGAGAACTACATGTACCATGGGTTACTGCCTAGTGGAAGCGAGCATAGACTATTGATGGGTATGCCAAGAGAGCCACGCATCTGGGAGTACGTACGAAACGTAGTACCAAACGTAAGAGGCGTCAACATGACAGTGGGAGGCATGGGGTGGCTGCACTGTGTAGTCAGTTTCGAAAAGTTCCGTGAAGGCGATCCTAAGAACGTCTTGATGGCGATTTTCGCGGCGCATCCAAGCCTGAAGCATGCTGTGGTGGTTGATAGCGATATAGACCCCTATGACATGGAGCAAGTTGAGTGGGCAATCGCGACCCGTTTCAAAGGAGACGAGGATATTCTGCTTGTACCCGGTGCACGTGTTAGTAGTCTTGACCCTGCTGGAGATCAAGAAAAAGAGCTTGGTTGTAAAGTGGGTATTGATGCTACTCGCCCCATGTTCAAGGACCCTGCTGGATTCATACGTGCAGAGATACCGGTCTCGGAGAAGCTACGTGAAATACTGGACAAGTATAAGTAAACTTTCTTTCATATTTTAGTAACAGTTAATTAGTAGTTTATTTTTTCATTAAAGGCTTATGGAGCAACTAGGCGTAGCTGTCATAGGCTGTGGCGCATGGGGGTACCACCACGCAAGGGTCTACAGTGAGTTACCCGGTGTGCGGCTGGAGGCAGTGGCGGATATCGACCCAAGAAGGGTTCAAAGAGTAACAGAGCGGTTTCACTGTAAGGGCTACAGTTCAGTTGAGAAACTACTGAATGAAGCTATTATAGACGCTGTTTCTGTTTGTACACCTACTGTAACGCATTTTGATCTTGCCTCATTAGCTTTGACGGCTCGTAAGCACGTGCTTGTCGAGAAACCCATGACCGATAATGTAGCTGAGGCTGAGAAGTTAATTAAACAAGCTAGGGATTATGGGGTTGTTCTCTCAGTGGGGTTTGTGGAACGGTTCAACCCCGCTGTTCAAGAGTCAAAGAGAACCGTGGATCGTGGTGAGATAGGCGAGGTTCTCATTATTCATACAAGGCGGGTGACGCGTAGACCGAGCCGTGTAGGAGATATTGGGGTCGTGAAGGACCTTGGGATACATGACGTTGATGTCATGAACTATATCATGGATGAGCCCCCGGAAAGCGTCTATGCGAGAGCAGGTGCCCATAATCATTGTTTTGAAGATTACGCGAACGTGGTTCTTGGATACTCGGGTATGAGAAGTGGTTTCGTTGAGACAAACTGGTTGACTCCTAAACGAGTTAGGACATTAACCATAACTGGCTCAGAGGGGATTATTGATGTGGAGTATACGACTCAGGAGCTGCGTGTCGAGAAGAATGACCACATTTATCAGCCTTTGAACTGGTACCGGGAGCCATTGTATCTTGAGTTATCTGATTTCACGTCAGCGGTTCTAGAGAAGCGAAAGCCCAGCGTATCAGGAGTAGACGGTGTAGAGGCGTTACGGGTGTGTGAGGCTGCGCTTCGGAGCGCCGATACGGGTCAAGTAGTGTTTTTGGAGGATATGTAGTGAAGGTAAGTGTTGTGGGGTTAGGCTATGTTGGGATTCCCTTAGCAGTGGTCCTCGCCTCAAAAGGGTATAGGGTGGCAGGGATTCAGAGACATTCACCGCGTAGCTGGTGGAAGATTAGCTGGTTGAACCTTGGCAAGTCGCCTATTGGGGGTGAGGAGCCGATGCTTGATGAGTTACTGGTTGATGCTGTGGAGTCTGGGATGCTCTTGGCGTGT
>JAHLLU010000167.1 GCA_020444005.1 archaeon | reverse complement strand
ACAAGAGGGAAAGCAATTACACAACTCATCTATCAGCTATGGATAACATGGGCAATATGGTAGCCGCAACCCAGACACTGAACTGGGAGTTCGGCTCAAAGGTCACGGTTCCCGGCGTTGGAATCACCTTGAATAACTGTATGGCGCTTTTCGATCCACGACCCGGTAGAGCAAACAGTGTGGCGGGGGGAAAACGGATGCTTAGCTCCATGAGTCCAACGATAATACTCAGAAAAGGTGAGCCGTACCTATGCATCGGTACACCCGGGGGACTCAAGATATTCCCGTCAGTAGCCCAAGCCATCGTCAACATTATCGACTTCAATATGAGCATACAGGAAGCAGTTGAAGCGCCAAGGATATGGACCATGGGCATCAAAGGCACACCGGGGGAGAAACTCATCATGGAGAAGGTGTTCCCAGAACAAGTAAGAAAAGAACTGGAAGAGCGTGGACATGTTGTTTTCACAGTGAACCGTATAGCAGGGGGAATGAACGGTGTACTCAGGGATTCTATGGGTATGCTTCATGGCGGTGCTTGTTGGAGGGCGGACGGAGCTCCTATGGGTATCTCAGGTGGAAGGACTACGCCGGATCGTCTTGAGCCTGATCCCCTCTATTAGCCTTTTTTCTATATGAAGAGATAAAAGGCATTGTCACGAGTATGGTTTTATGGATAAGAAGAAAGGGGCATCAATACTAGTCGCAGTTCTACTCGCAGTTGTATTCTATGTAATGTACACCAGTAGCATCGTCTACTGGGACGCCTACGCCTATGAGGTATACACAACCGATGAAATATACCCAGAGTTCACAATCAACATAACAGCAGCAGACCTAGAGGATTACCCATTAGTAGTATCCGCGTTGGAATCCGCTGATGAGGACGGATGGGCTATGGCAACATTTGAGGATGGTAGCCTTTACGAGTTTGATGCCTTTTTCGAGTCCCAGAACGAGGACATGGAGGAGGGCTTCGTGATCATACAGTATGAAGATAAGAGCTACGAGGTCTCCTTCACCATGTATGGCGGCAGAGACGACGAGCCCATCTACCAGTGGCTTAGCTATCTATCAGGAATAATCGCAGCCATACTCGTCTTGACTGAAGTCTTACCAATCAACAGAAACAAAAACTAGATGAGTTTTTCAGTCCAAACCCCATACACATCTTATGCCCACACGCACCGAGGTAGCGCGAGAAGCAGCCAGACTACTCTACAACCGCACCATCAAAGAATACAAGGATGCAAAAGAGATGGCTGCATCAAGCCTCGGAACAAGAGCACTACCAAGCAACTATGAGGTAGCAGTTGAGCTTGACAGACTTGTTGAGGAGCGGGAGGGCTCCGATAGACTGACGCGGCTCATTGAGATGCGTGAGATAGCCGTTACTGTGATGAAGTTGCTCAGTGAATATGATCCAGTTCTCATTGGCAGCGTCTGGCGTGGAACCCCTAGACAGGGCAGCGATATTGACATTGTTGTTTACTGTGATAATCCAGAGGAAATCGAGGAAAAACTCGCTGAACTTGACCTCACGGGCTCTGAGCAGAAAACATTCACGCTGGGTGGACTACCAAGGACATCAAACCACATAGCGGCACAGGTAAAGGGACACACAGTAGAGATTGTTGTACGTCCCACCCGAGACAGGGAGTATTACCGTGAGGAGCGTTGTGAGACCTATGGTGATATCAAGCGAGGCATACGGCTGCCTGAACTGGAAAAGCTTATACAATTAGACCCCCTCCGACGATTCATACCCAAGAGGCGTAACAGGTGAAACCAAAACTCTTCGGAAGCTCAGGCATAAGAGGTCTGGCTAACATCGATATAACCCACACACTCGCCCAGCGAGTAGGAGCAGCCATCGCCACAATCCACGAAGGCGGCACAACAATCATAGGACGAGACGCAAGACACACAGGACCAATGCTGGAAGCAGCACTCACAAGCGGAGTGAACGCGGCAGGAGGCGACGTATATCAAGTTGGATTGGTGCCAACGCCTGTAGCAGCTTGGATGATCACTGAGACTGGCGCAAAGTCGGGGGTTGAGATAACCGCCAGCCATAACCCGCCCCCCTATAATGGTTTGAAGGTCTTCAACCAGCAGGGGATGAGCCTCACAGTAAAAGAGCAGTTACAGCTTGAGGAGATACTGGAAAAAGAGCGATACGTCTATGCAGAGTGGAACCAAGTAGGAACCGTGGAAGAGATTGAAGCCATCGATCCCTACGTAGATATGCTCGCAGACACCATCGAGATCAACATAGAATACAAGGTGGGACTGGACTGCTTCTGCGGAGCCACAAGCACCCTAGCCCCCACAGCATTCAACGAGTTCACCACACAAGCCAAAATAATCAACGCCGTACCAGACGGCATGTTCCCAGCGGGAAACCCAGAACCCACAGCCGAGAGCCTAACCCGCCTCGGAGAATACATGAAAAACACCGGATGCGAGATCGGTTTCGGGTTTGACGGCGACGGCGACAGGATGATGCCCATTGACTCAGATGGAGTCATGGTTAGCCCAGACCGCGCCCTAGCAGCTTATGCAGGATACGCCGTTGAACGCAACCAAGGCGGCGTAGTAGTTACTCACGTAGGAGCATCAATGAACGTAGACGAAATGGTGAAGAAGGCGGGTGGAAAAGTAGTGAGAACACCGGTTGGTGACGCATTCATCACGGAAGCAATGGCGAAACATAACGCCGTATTTGGCGGAGAACCTGTGGGGGCATGGGTCTTCCCTGAGAACCACATGTGCCCAGCCGGGGTACTAGGAGCTTTAAAAGTCATAGAAGCATTAGACTACCTAGAAAAAAGCCTAGAGGAGTTCATCAAAGAAGCACCAACATACCCACTCAGCAGAGCCAAACTAGAGTGCCCCAACAGGAAGAAACCTGAAGCAATGAAAGCCATCAGCGAAAGATACGCTGACGCCTTCAAGGATGTGGATCAGGTGAGCACCGTTGACGGGGTACGGCTTGAGACCCAAAGGGGATGGGTGTTGATACGTCCAAGTGGCACAGAGCCCCTTCTACGGATAACCGTTGAGGGAAAGACACAGGAGGACGTAAAGTCTCTGATGAAGAACGCTCAACGGCTTGTTAAACAGGTGATATAATGAAAGCAGTAATACTCGTCGCTGGAAAAGGAACACGACTCAGACCACTCACAGATTACACACCCAAACCCATGCTAAGCATAGCCGGCAGACCCCTCCTTGAATGGATGATAATGCGGGTGAAAGAGGCTGGAATCAACGAGATACTACTTGTCACAAACTATCTAGAGGAACAGATCAAGACGTATTTCGGAGACGGCTCAAAGCATGGAGTAAAGATCAGCTATAAGAAACAGGAAAAAACACTGGGAACAGCCAACGCATTCCTCCAAGCCGAGGAGTTCGTCGGTGACGACCAGTTTATGGCACTCTACGGAGACCACTACATCGCAAATGGTGTACTGAAAAAAATCAAAAATAATCACCGGGAAAGCGAGGTTGCTGTCGGCTCACTGCTCGTTGATGACCCAAGCCAATACGGGGCATTCAAACTAGAGGGAGAATACATCAAAAAAGTGGTCGAAAAACCACCAAAAGGCAAAGAGCCAAGCAAATACGCCAACATAGGCATCTACATCTTCCCCTCAGGAATCTTTGATTACATCAGGAAAACGCCGCTAAGCAAACGCGAGGAATACGAGATCACAGACACCATGCAACTGATGATAGACGATAACATCCTCCTAAGGAAACACGAGATCGCTGCAATGGAATGGCTAGACATAGGGCTACCATGGAACCTACTGGAAGCAAACCAACGCGCACTACACAACATCGACTTCAGGATAGACGGCACAGTAGAGGATGGAGCCAAACTCCATGGACAGGTATGGGTAAAGAAAGACGCACGAATCAGATCAGGCGCATACATCGAGGGCCCAGTCGTAATCGGAGAAAACAGCGACATCGGACCAAACTGCTACATCAGATCAGGCACATGCCTCGGAGATAACGTCCGAATAGGCAACGCCTGCGAGATAAAAAACAGCATAATAGGCGATAACAGCCACGCAGCCCACCTGAGCTACGTAGGAGACAGCGTCATCGGTAAGAACTGTAACCTCGGAGCAGGCACAATAACGGCAAATCTACGGTTTGATAAGACGCCTATAGAGGTTAGCATAAAGGGTGAGCGCCTGAATAGTGGTAGGAGAAAGCTGGGTGTTATCATGGGAGATAATGTCCAGACCGGTATCAACGTGAACATACACCCGGGTGCAGTGATCGGTAGTGATGCTTGGATCGCGCCTGGTGTCACGGTTCAGCGTGATGTGCCCAATGGGGTTATCAAGTATTTCTTCTCAAAGCTTGAGGAGCGGAAACGCTAACCCCACATCATTTATAATCAAGTATTCAGCCAATCAAACTGATCTCGCATGGAGAAAAAAGAGTTCAAGAAAAAATTCCCCAAGCTAGCCGAGGAACTGGAGCAAGGCGTAGGCAAGGCTGAGCTAGTGTTCGAGGTCGAGAAACCCAAACCTAAACGGAAATTCGCTGGCTACGACCCAAATGTGATTGACTTCATTAGACGCTGCACAAACGATACACAGGCACTAGAGATAATCGAATACATGAAGAACAGGGAAGAGATCACACACGAGGAAGCAGAGAAACTCTGCCAACAGCTAGAGGAACAAGGGCTCAGAAGCTTTGGACGGAAGAAAAACCCGGGCCATTATGAGCGCGAAGGCTGATCTAAAGGATTTATATCATAGAATCTGGTATCCTGTGAACTGAAATGAGTCAAATTCGTAATATCTTTGTCTCTATTGTAGCTTTGATTATCATCTACTTCTTCGTGAGAACAGCTAACATGATGGGGGCGCCTAATATTTTCACCATGGTGGCTGCACTTATGGTGGTTATGATCCTCTGGAACGTAGCACGTAGACTAATCAGAGGCTATTAGGTTCCTGTTTTTATATTTAGATGTATTATAATGTTTGCCGGTGTGTGAGAAAAACATGGCCAAAGAGAAGCCCAGACCCAAGTATACCTTTGAAGAGGCTTGGCGTTTTCTATACCGTTATGGGATAATATACATCCAGTTAGAC
>JAHLLU010000166.1 GCA_020444005.1 archaeon | reverse complement strand
TCTCTGGACCAAGCTCCTCAAAAGATAACAATTCTTGCTTGGTGGCTTTTGCCCATATGGGAATATCGTTCTTGCTGCCGGGATCGGTGGTGAGGATTTCGAGAATCTGACCAACCTTGATCTTTTTGATGGCTTGCATTGATTTGGTGATTGGCATAGGGCAGCTTAAGCCTCTCGCGTCAACGGTCTTGTTAGGTTTTGTCACTTAGCTTCCATCTCCAAACATATGAAATAGATAATAGATTAAAAATGGGTCCTATGATACTGGACCCTGTTTCCAAGCATTTCAGACAGTCATTACGGTGAAGTTCACGATAGATATTACACCTAGGATCGTTCCAATTACAATGCTTCTTGTGTTTAGGAACGGTCTCTTCAAGGCTTTGACATAGTCTATTGAGTGGTCTTTCATTGTGTTTCATCCTCACTGATGGTTTTGATTGCGGATGGATTGAATCCCTTGATGATCAACCATAACGCGAAGACCATCTCACCTAAGCCACCGGGAGCATTCAAACCAATATAGAGGCTTGAACCAGAGTCCAAGCCAAACATCACAAGGAAAGCCGAGGCTAGGAACAGGACTGCACCGATTAGGCTCCATCCAGCTAGCCAGCGTGGGATAAGTTTTGTTTTGTATAGCATGTAGTAGAACATGAGTGAGCCGAGGCTGAACGTGAACTGGGCGAAGAGGCTCTCAGCTAAACGTATTGATAGCAGTGTCAGGCTTATCTGGTTCCAGACGGTGTCAACCGCGAAGGTTTGAACCGCAGCCTTACTATGAGCTAAGAGCGTCAGCATGCAGATTGTGCCTATTGTGAACATTATTCCTTCAACGAGTCTCCCAGCGACGTAACCTAGTGCCATGCTCTGGTTGATCTTTTTCAGTATCGGGTACATTGCGATGGGTATTGACGCGACGGCTACTGCCATTGTGAACTCTAGGAGTATGCCTAGACGTGTTCCAAATTCGTCATCAGCAAGCAGAATTACATTATTGATGCTCTCTGGACCGAATATTGGGGGCACAAAGGCTACGCTTAGTAGTGGTGCCGCTGTCGCGATTATGAATAGTATTCCGACGATTCGTGCTGTGTTTCTTGGGTTCAGCTTTGTTTTCATCTTAATTCTTCCTGTGCTCTACGTACTGTGGTCATATATAAAATATTTGACATGGTGTAAAATATTTTAGTCGTAGTTAAATTATACCTTCATAGTAAAAATTTATATATAATGTAAAAGACTGGATATCAAAATGCCTCCAACCAATGACAAACGCAAACTACGCACAAGAAAAAAAGAACGCACAAGAAATACCATCATAAATGAAGCCACCAAACTATTCAAAGAAAAACCATACGACGAAGTACTCCTAGAAGACATAGCCGAGGCGGCCTTCATCAGCAGACAAACCCTCTACAACTACTTCAACAACAAAGAAGACATCCACTACGCTGTGGGCAACAAGATATACAAAGAAGAAAACGAGGAAATAGAGAAAATTCTAGACACCGATCTCACAGGAAAGGAACAGGTCCTGTATATCTGTGAGAGACTCTTCAAAAATAGTGAAGAAAAACCCATTGTATTAATGGTCGTGAAAGATTTCTGGAACAACCTGAATAGCAAAAACTTCTCCTCATCTGAAACCTATAATCGAATTGCTGAGACAATTGGTAGAGAAAAAATGGATGAATTAATAGAGACTCCAGAGGCTCTAGATGAATTTGATTTTGAAGAGTATTTTGATGAGCCAAATTTGATGCAAGAATACCTGCAGTTCATTAGACACAACAATCTATGGACCAAGGCCATCCAGAAAGGAAAACAAGATGGCACAATAAAGAATCAGCTTCCAGACATGCAGATAATGCAGTTCATGAGTTTTGTAACATGGGGAACCATCAACGAGGTAATGCGACGTAGAAGCCCCCTTGAAAGAGTGGGAATGGATATGGATATTTTCTCCACCAACGTCATCAGACTGTTATCTCATTTCCTAGACAACTATGAATAGTGGCGGGCCCGGCAGGATTCGAACCCGCGATCTCCGGCTCCGGAGGCCGGTGCAATATCCACTATGCAACGAGCCCACCCTTGGTATAGGCAAATGCTCTCTGATAAATGAGTTTCGCGGCTATTTCTTGACTACACCACACAGCTCAGGGTAGTTCTCTTTGAGAAGTTGCTGAGCAGATTCGACGATGGTGGGTCCTACGCCTTTTATTTCAGCTAGTGGTCCGAGGAGTCGTTTTGTTTTCCCTGATGCGCTGGTGTGTATCTCGGCTTCCGCGAATTTTACTAGTACTTCGTATGGGGTTTCGAATGTGTTTAGTAGGTCTTCTGCTAGGGTGGTGCCTATCTGGGGTAGGCCGGATAATAGGAATACTTGTTGCTGGTTTAGGGGTAGGCTTCTGTTGATGCTGCGTAGCTGGATTTTCCGGTCTTCTTTTGCTTGTTCTCTGTAGCATAGTCTGTGAAGGAGTACGGCTGTGCTTTCCGGGTCGTCTGTAGGTATTATGTTGACACCGTAGTCTAATGCGATGCTGCTCATGGCGCCGTAGATGCTGCTGGGGCGCATTCTGCTTCTTTTGAGGGCTTTCTTCATTGATCCTTCTAGGATGATGACTGGTTTTTCGTATATCTCAGCCATGTCTCGGGCTTGATTGAAGAGGCGTCCGTCTTTCATGCTGCTGAGGAAGTCTGATGAGTCTTTGCGTTCTACGCCTACTCTGTCGCTTACCACGAAATCGCATACGTCTAGGGGTTTGATCTCGACGTTGAATCCGTTGAATTTCAGGTAGGTGATGATTGCTTTCTGTTTGCTTGCCTCGTTGCTGTCTATGCATATGTGTAGTTGTGTGCTCATTTTTCGAACTCCAGCTTGATTTTTCTTGCTTCTTCTCCGCCTTTAAGTGTCTTGAGGAAGCCGAGGATGACGTTCTCCATGGTGGCTCTTGTAAAGTTATTCATGGCTACCGTTTGGTCGTTTACCTTGAGGGTAAAGCTTGATCCATAACCGATACACTGTGTTATTTCGGCTTCGCCAGCTAGTAGCTTCTTTCCCATCTCTTTACAGTCATCGTAGCCGCAGCTATGGCAGTTCAGTCCCGGTAGGAGTGGGTAGGCCTTTGCTTCTACTATGTCGGCCAGTATGGAGGCTTGATCTAGGGAGATAGTAGGTAACTCAGACTCAGCGTTATACTCTGATTCAGGAACCTTAACAACGGCTATCTCCAATCCGTTCCTCAGAGAATCAAGCTCACTGTTTTCTCGTGGAACAAGAATACGAGCATGTGTGTCCAGTGTCTTGAAGCCTTCGATCACCAGAAAATCGAGGGGTCCAAGGTGTTCTGCTGCCTGTTGAAGAGTAAGATGTCTATCTAGGAATACGGCTGTGGTGTTTTCTTGGAGTATGGCTGTGGCATGGCTTCCCGCTTCTCGGTGGCGATGTGTGTCTTTTCCGGGTGTGTCGAGGTTTATGTCGTCGGCTGTGTGTTTGATGGTTCCTACTTTGTAGCCGCGTTTGGTGAGTTCCCGTGTTAGTGTTTCTACGACCCGTGTTTTTCCACTGTTTTTGTATCCTGTGACTGCGACTGCTCTGGCTGGCATACTGGTAGGGTGGCTTTGGGGTGCTTTATCTCTTACCTATGTGTTAAATGGCTCCGCTGTGATACTGATGTGTTATGGTGTCCATCGGATTCTTTGGCGGCGTGGATGAGATCGGCGGCAATAAGATTCTACTTGAGGACGACATGGGAACAGAGTATTACATTAACTGGCTTCAGCCCAGACGAGGCAACGGGCTTAGAGATTACTTTGAGTTCGGTTTGCTCCCCAAGATAAGCGGATTGTATAGTGAGGATGTATTGGGGGAGACGGATCTGGGTTACTGTGATCCTTGTTTTGATGGGGTTTTTGTGTCCCATGCGCATGCGGATCATGTTAATCACTTAAAGTTTGTAGAGAAAAAGGTGCCAGTGTTTCTTGGAAAGGGTACAAGGTTTTTCATGGAGGCGATGGAGAAGACCAGTGCATTCGCTGATTATGGAGCCCATGATTATCAGGGGTTCCGGACGGGTGATGTGTTGAATGTGGGGAGTCTTGAGGCTCACCCTGTTCATGTTGATCACAGTATTCCAGCGGCATACGGTTACATTATTCACACTAGCGAGAACACCATCGTCTATACTGGTGATATGAGGGTTCATGGCACCAGAGGCGAGATGACCAAGGAGTTTCTACAGCTTGCACGTGAAGCGGAGCCAGATGTGATGATCTGTGAGGGCACACGGATGGTGAGAAGCGGTAAACGCAAGCATCTTAGTGAGCCCGAGGTGGCTAAGGGAGTTCATGATGTCTGTAAAAAGGCTAGTAAAGATGGGAAGCATGTGATCTTTACGCAGCCAAGCAGAGACATGGATCGGTGGAGGACGTTTTATGAGGCGGCTGTGGAGTCTGGGCGGGTTTTGGTTATTCACCCGAAGACGGCTTACTTGTTGGAGCGTTTGCTTGATGATGAGCATCTTTCTTTGCCTAATCCTTTGACTGATGACTGGGTTAGGGTGTATTATCGCAGGAAGCGTTCTAGGACGTATGCTGAGAAGGATTACTATGTCTGGGAGCGCAAGTACTTGGATAGACTTGTTACTGCGGAGGAGGTTAAGCGGTTCCCCACAAGGTATTTGGTGAATCTGGATTTTTATAACTTCACAGAACTGATTGATATCAGACCCGAACCGGGGAGCCACTTCATCTACAGTATGAGCGAGCCTTTTACAGACGAGGACTTGGAGGAAGAGGTGCTGCATAACTGGTTAGATCACTTTGGGCTAAAGTATCATCAGCTTCACGCATCTGGGCACATGAGCAGGGCTGATCTTCGTGAGGCATTGGAGATTGTGAACCCGGGTAAGGTTTTCCCGGTGCATACTGAGGGCGCTGAGCGGTTCAAGGATATTTATGACTCTGTGGTGCCGCCTGTGAAGGGCGAGACATATCAGATTTAGGTCGATAAACCCCGTTACTCATACACTTTTTTACGTTTATCAGAAGGCGATCTGGGCTGTTCTGGGGCTGGTTTTATTGAAATAAGGTGCTTCCGGGTTTTCCCGGGGTACCCCCCCCTCCCCCTTACTCTGTGAGT
>JAHLLU010000165.1 GCA_020444005.1 archaeon | reverse complement strand
CCGTAGATATATCCACGTTATACTTCAAAGACGAGTTAACACAGACAGCAAAGCCCGGACAATACCTCATGGTCTGGGTTCCCGGAGAAGACGAGGTACCCATGTCCATCTCCACAATCAACCACAACGGACTATCCAGTATCACCGTACGCAACGTAGGCCCCACTACAGAGATATTAGACTCATTAAAACCCGGCACCAAACTAGGCATAAGAGGACCATATGGAAATAACTACGAGGCTAAAGGCGAGAAACCATTAATCGTAGCAGGAGGAAGCGGAGCAGCCAGCCTCTATCCCCTTGTAGAGGCTTTCATAGCGAAGGGAATCATACCTACATTCATTCTGGGTGGCCGAAGCAGTGATCAACTGTTATTTGAGGATGAACTAGTTGATTTGTTGAAGGAGAAACTAGTTATCTCAACTGATGACGGTTCCATGGGGTATAGTGGGTATGCCTCTGGGTACGCTGCTTTGCTCATGGCTGAAAACGAGTACGATCATGTATACACCTGTGGCCCCGAGTTGATGATGGCTAAGGTCTTCTACGAGACAGAGAAACATAATCTGCCAGTACAGGCAAGCCTTGAACGCTACATAAAATGCGCAGTAGGCCTCTGCGGTAACTGTGTAGTAGGACCATACAGGGTCTGCAAGGACGGCCCAATCTTTGATACAGAGATGCTTGATACGATCCGCGAGGAGCTTGGTGTCAGCAGGCTTGACGCATCAGGTATCAAGGTACGTGTGAATCACTAGATATTTCAACCCAACCCCCATTCTATATTCTATGCCAGTACGCTCAGTGAGACGCCGCTACCTATGGGCACATATCGAATCAGAAACAAAACAAATAGAAGACACAGTACACAAGGCAATTGACCACAAAATCCATTTCCTATATGGTGTTAAAGGCGCTACAGAAATGAATTATCGGTTCATCGAGTTTTACCCCGAGGAGCAAAACATGATCATACGTTGTAACCATAATAGGTTGAACGAGATGCGGGCAGTATTAGCTCACATATCTGAGATCAATGATGTGTCCGTACGTATTGATGTTAAGTTGGTATCAGGGACCATCAAGACACTGAAGAAAAAAGCAGGCTTCTAGCTGCCACCAATCAACAATTTATCTGGAAACACCAGCGTGAAACCATACGGATTTCTCAATATAGTGATTTGAATCGAAAATCACTGATAATACCAGTAATAATAGTGGCTGTTTTTCTTCTATACCAAGGCGTCAAACCTAACCCAAAAACAGCCATAATAATCGATCCAATAAACGAAGAATCCGAGTTCAAAACAAAGTCAATTAATCTACTAAAAGACAACGGATACAAGATAACATACATCTCAGGAGAAGAAGTAACTGTAAAACTACTCAAAAACCTACCAAAACACCATGATATCTATATCTTCAGGGTTCACAGCACATGTATCAATAACAGAACATGGATATTCTCAGGAGAAAAATACCAAACAGAATCCCACTCACTAATGCAACTAGCTGACCTAGTGCACAAAGCACGACCAAGCCTAACCTCCGCATACTACTTCGCTGTAAGCCCCGAACTCATCAAAAAGTACAACCCAGATAGCTTCACAAATAGCATAGTATTGATGATGGGCTGCGAAGGACTAGTCACAAACGATTTGGCGGATGCATTCTGCTCAGAGGGGGCCTCAACCTACGTGAGTTGGGATGGAAATGTATGCCTAGAGCACACTGATCAAGCCTACATAGCCCTTTTGGAGGCTATCTGTACGGAAAAATCCTCAATATCTATGGCAATAAACCATGTTTCTTCAACAGTTGGTTCTGATCCCGTCTATCTTTCTGTGTTGAAAGCATATTCACTGGGTACTTGAAGCAGTAAAGTAGTGAAAAAAAGTGCATTAGCAGAAGTATTTTTATTCAAGCATCGATTGTTGAGGTGGTAGAACGCACAGGTAGCGAATGCTACAAGTGCAATTAACATAAGGCGAAAAATAAAATGATAGTCCCTGTTCGGTGCTTCTCATGTGGAAAGGTCATAGGAGACAAGTGGGAAGATTTCAATAGACGTGTCGAGATCGGCGAGAAACCATCAGAAGTACTCGATGATCTAGGCGTTACAAGGTACTGTTGCCGAAGAATGCTTCTATCACACGTAGAGATTCTCGACGAAGTACTCAGATTCCACGAAGACAGAGAGGTACCCGATCTCAGAGGAGGTAACTAATCGCAATGGAAGTTGAAGTAAACGATAATCTACTCCTACCCCAGGAAATCCTACTAAGCGCAGGCGTCCACATCGGAACAAGAATCAAGACAAAAGACATGGAGCCATTCATCTACAAGGTACGCCCAGATGGGCTCTTTGTACTAGATATGGAGCAAATGAATGAACGAATAAAGATCGTCGCAAAGTTCCTATCAAGAATGGACCTCAAAAAGGTATGTGTAGCAAGCAGCAAACGCTACGGCGTAAACCCAGTTGATCAGTTCTGTGATGTACTCGAATGCAAATCCTACACAGGCAGATTCACAAGCGGCTCATTCACAAACCCAGAGTACAGCGACTTCTTTGAGCCACAAGCAATCATAGTAACAGACAGCTTAGCCGATCAACAAATAGTGGAAGAGGCAAGTCAAGCCGGCGTACCAGTCATTGCGCTCTGTAGTACAGATAACAGCCTCAAAGATATTGATCTAGTAATACCGGTAAATAACAAGGGAAGAAGAAGCCTAGCTATAGTCTTCTGGCTACTGGCAAGGGAAATCCTCAGAGAGAAAGGTACACTCCCAGTTAGCGGAGAGTTCGGAAAAACCATCGAGGACTTCGAGACCACCCTTTAGGTGAGCAATGTGGCCATCAGGCGACCAGCAGTTGCAGGCGCCTTCTATGCCGCCTCACCTGAACAACTCAAAAAACAGATTATTGATTCTTTTAACCACCGACTAGGAGCAGGTAGACTACCTGAACACCAGTCTAAAAGAGATATTCTTGGAGTAATCTGTCCCCACGCGGGCTATATGTACTCAGGACCCGCAGCCTCACATAGTTATCTGGCTCTTGGTGAGCAGACCCCTCCCAAGACAGTTGTAATTATTGGGCCTAATCACACTGGATGGGGTACGCCTATCTCTGTAATGAGTGAAGGGAAATGGGTTACGCCTCTTGGCAAGGTCTCGATTGACTCTGAACTAGCGGAGAAGATAATTGATTATTCGCCCACCGCAAAAAGTGATGAATCAGCTTTCATCAGAGAACACAGTGTAGAGGTTCAATTACCATTTCTCCAGTTTATCTACCCAGAGTTTAAGTTTGTACCCATCTGCATGGGGTACCAAGACCTTGATGTCAGTGAGGAGCTAGGAAAAGCCATTTTTGAGGCATCAAAGAACAAGGAGATAGTAGTTATAGCATCAACGGACTTGAATCATCAGGAATCAAAACAGACCTCAAACAAGAAAGACAAGTATGTTATAGACGCCATCAAAACATTGGACGAAAAACAGCTTCAGGAATCCGTGAAAAATCATCACATTACTACATGTGGTTATGGACCAGTCAGCGCTACAATGGTGTACTCAAAGCTCCATGGAGCCACAAAAGGAGAGGTACTTTCTTACTATACAAGCGGAGATATTACAGGAGATAACTACGCAGTAGTAGGATACGCGTCAGCCAAGATAACAAGGAACTGAAAAACATGCACGTTGAAGCCTCAGCACCCGGCAAAATGATACTATTTGGTGAACATAGCGTCGTCTATGGAAAACCAGCTGTAGTTCTCGCTATTGATAGACGCGCAAACGTCTACGCGGAGAAACGCAGTGATAAGAAGATATTCATAGACGCTGATAACCTCGGCTTTAGTGGATACTTTGAAGACGACACATATTATCCTGTTCGAGGAAGAGCATGGCGTGGTAGAAACCTCGCAGCATTGAACGTCGCAGCGAAAAAAACCATGGAATACATTGGAGTAGAAGGTGGTGCAAACCTCAAGGTACGCAGCATGATACCTATAGCCGTAGGTCTAGGCAGCAGCGCAGCTATCTGTGTAGCCACCGTTGCAGCCATGGAAAGACTATATGACGCTAACCTGAAGCAGGAGGAAATATCCAACCTCGCCTTTGAAGGGGAAACTATCATTCACGGTAAACCAAGCGGTGTTGATAACAATGTTTCTACTTTCGCTGGTGTAATGAGTTATGACAAGGAGAACGGCATCAAACGCCACAAACTAGAACACGATATACCTTTTATCATAGGGAACAGCAAGAAAAAAAGATCAACACGCAAAATGGTAGAAAACGTAGCGGCGCTAAAAGAGCGTAACCCAGAAGAAATGAACAAGATACTTGATTCAATGGGCATGATAGCTGAGTCTGGTCTGGACGCATTAATGAAGGCAGATATTAACCGTATTGGAGACTTGATGGACTTAAACCATGGATTGCTTTCAGCGATTGGTGTCTCTACTATGAAATTGGAGATACTCTGCCATACTTCAAGAAATAATGGTGCCTTGGGTGCAAAACTCACTGGAGCAGGCGGTGGAGGTTGTATGATTGCATTGGCGGAGGAGCCTGATATTCCTGATATTGAGCGCGCTATCAGACGTAGAAAGAGTGAATCGTACAGGGTTTCATTAACTGATCGTGGCGTAGAGAGTAAGTGGGTTGAAGAGAAAGATGCAGATTCTTAAACTCGGTGGAAGTGTAATCACACATAAAGACGAATATTTTTCACCACACACAGAAAACATCAGACGCCTAGCACAGGAAGTATCCGCAACAAAAGAACCCTTGATCATTGTTCACGGTGCTGGTAGCTTCGGTCACCCAGTCGCTAAGAAATACAATATCTCAGAGGGCTTGAAAACCAGTGATCAGCTTATCGGGTTTAGCGAGACCCATCAATCCATGACTCGTCTTAATCAGATACTTGTTGATACCTTGCTTGAGGCCGGGGTCCCCGCTTTCGGTATCAGCACATCATCAATGCTTGTGACCAAGGACAGAAGACTAGTTGACTTAGACCTTGGTATAGTCAGGGGCTGTTTGAAGCTTGGACTCATTCCTGTTATGTACGGTGATGCTGTGCTTGACACTGAACAGGGCTTCGCTATCTTATCAGGAGACCAGCTGATAGCACGACTAACAATAGACTTAGAAGCAAAAAGAGTCATTTTCGGCTCAGACGTCGATGGAATATACACAGCTAA
>JAHLLU010000164.1 GCA_020444005.1 archaeon | reverse complement strand
TGATATCCACCCATTCGCTCATCTCTGCTTCCAGTGCCTTGGGGCTCAATACTCCGGCTCTTGGTCCCCTGCCTATTTCTCGTGCTGCTTTTGCCCTGTAAACACTAAGCAGTCTATCTCCATAGCGTCCAATTTCCCAGAAATCCTCTGATAAGATTACTATCATGGGTACCCTTGTGGCTCCGAGTATTCTGAGTTCGTCTTTGAGTTTCTTTGATGCGTCTCTGTCGATGATTCTGATGTGTGCTTTTGGTCCAATTGTTTCTGTGATCTTTTTTAACATGGGAGCTTGGCGTTGACAGTCGGGGCACCAGATACCTCCGTAGACTAGTATGTTTAGCTCTCTATCATAGCCTTGGAGACGTTCAGCTTGCTCAGGGGTTAGGTCTGGTATTCTTTGTTCTATGTTTCGCCATTTCTCGGCATGGCTCTGATCTTGTTCCAGTATGAAGTCCTCGTATTCTGATGCTTGTGCCCAGTGTTTTCTCCAAAAGTCTTCGCGTTTATCATAGTAGATGGGATTTGACATAAGGGGCTATGTAGAGGGCGGTTTATATTTTTAGAGTACGCTCTCATATACCGCGAGATATTGATCCAGCACCTTATCCTTAGTAAACTGTTGAAGCACTGTCTCCCTCGCTTTTGCTCCCATCTCTGCTAATAGTTTTTCATCTGCGCCTAGTTTTAATGCAGCTTCAGCTATTTTTTCAGGGTTTTTCAATGGTATGAGGAACCCGTTTTCTCCATCAGTTATTTGTTCTGGGATGCCGCCGACATTTGATGCAATTACTGGTAAACCGCAGCTCATTGCCTCCAGTATTGTTAGTGGTGCGTTTTCTGATTCGCTGCTCATTACTAGTGCATCTGCGCAGTTCATTACCTCGGCTACGTCGCTTCGGTATCCGGTTACCATTACGTTTTTTCTGAGATCGAGTTTATCGATGAGTCTTTCTATTCTGTGGCGTTCTGGGCCGTCGCCCACTAGGATTAGCTGGGCGTTGGGGTCTTTTTTGGTGATTATGCACATGCAGTAGACGAGGTCGTCTACTCGTTTTACGGGTCTAAAATTACTTACGTGAACGAGTGTTATTCCTCTTGGTCTGGGATTATCAATTATGTGGCATGGGGCTGGTGTGAATGCTTCATGGTCAACGAAGTTAGGTATAACCTGAATGTCTTGCCTTACCCCGAGAGTTTTTCGGGCTTCTTCTGCCATATAGTGGGATACTGTGGTTACAGCGTCACTGGCCTCAATACTCATAGTGTTTATAGGTTCATAACTGGGATCGCTCCCCAATATAGTTACATCGCTTCCATGCAATGTGGTCACATATGGGACTCCTGTTTTTTCTCGTGCAAGTTGTGCTGCTGTGGCGTGAGGTAGGGCATAGTGTATGTTTATTACGTCAAGGTTTTCTCGCTCTGATACACGTGCCATCTCGGATGCTAGGGCAATGGTGTATGGTGGGTATTTGAATAGTGGATATTCAACTACGTTGACGTGATGCATTTTCAGGTTTGGTATATCGTAGCCTTGTATTGCTACTGGGCGCTGGTATGTGATGAAGTGTATCTCGTGTCCTTTCTTGGCTAGTTCTACGCCTAGTCTTGTGGCAAGTATGCCGCTTCCGCCTACTGTTGGGTAGCATGTTATTCCTATCTTCAAGTCTATGTCACACAGAAAAATGGTTGAATAAAAAGAGAGAGGCTGCTAGGCTTCAGTTAGGCGTTTGTTGACGCCTCTGATGGCTGCGATCTGTCCTTCATGGTGGATAATCTCACTGATTCCGAGCATGAGGTAGAATCCTACCGTATTTTTGCCCATGAACCAGTCCATCTCCTTGGCTAAGTCAGCGTCTTTTACCTTGTTCAGCTTGGTCATTAGGTCTTTCTTGGCTTTCTCATAGTCCTTCATGAGGTCTTTGAGGCTTTTATCGGGCTTTGCATCGTAGCTTGCTGTTTTTGCGTCTTTGTCGCCTGCTATTATCTTGGGTATGAAGCCATACCATTCGCCTATGAGGTGGTTGACGATGTTTCTGACGGTATTTGCCTCTGTGCAGCTTTTCCAGTCAAGTTGTTCTTCTGTTAGATCTTTGAGGGCTCCGTCCAGTCTTGTGAATCCTAGTTGAGCGAATTCTTTTATTGTGTCTATTTTTGCCATGTTTTTCACCGAAAATTGGTGTAAATTGCAGTGGAACGGGGTTACTTATACCAATTGGTAATTATGTGAATAAAAAGGGAGTTTTGTTTACTCGTTGAGGCGCTTATAGGTGCCTCTGATGTATGTTAGTTGTCCCTTGTGGTGAATTACTTCCCCAATGTAGGCGAATAAACCGACCTTGCGCTGTCTCATTCCACCCCACATGGGTATTTCCTTATCCAAGGCTTCGTCACTGAGCTCTTTCATCATGGGGATGGCTTTCTCGGCGCCTTCTTTGATGTCCTTCATTAGCTTGTCCATGGAATAGTCTTGGTCTCTATAGTCCTCTGGCCAACCTTCTGGTGCATATTTTTCTACTCCTTTGATTCGGCTTGGGAGTGCTGTGTTTACTATGCGTGAGATGTGGTTTAGCTGCCATTGTATGCTGTTGCTGACTGGTGTGGGTTTGAACTTGTATTCTTCCGGTGTGATACCTTCGCAGGCTCTCTGGAGGCTGCTTATTGCCCATTCGAGTTCTTCTGCTAGTATCTCTGCTTTCTTGTTCATAGAATCCATGATCGACGTGGAGATGGCTGTTAATAATCCGTTCCCCGGGAGTCTTGGCGCTGGACATCCCTGATCAGGGTCCCAGATTTTGTAGAGCAGAAAGAGTTTGATGCAATACTCCCCGAGCTTTTAAAGAAACGAGGTGAGAAGGTACGTGAAGTACGGCTCATCACTTTTTATGAGGGATTATCGGCCCAGATAATGCACATCGGTCCCTATAACGAGGAGACTCCCTCCCTCAACAGGCTGCATGCTTGGGTAGATGAACAAAGGTACAGACTTAGGGCTAATCACCATGAGATATACTTGAGTGATCCAAGGCGCACCAAACCCGAGAACTTGAAGACAATAATTAGACACCCGATAGAGAAACTCTAATTCTTGCTCTTTGTTGGTATTGATTAGACGGCATTTTCACATAGATTATGAAGCGTTTTGAGGCTTTCTTACCGTACACCGTCTTTTTTCACGTAGAATGGTGTTACTTCTCTCTCCCTCGGGTATTTCGAGATATGGTTAATAACCTGCATGTAATCTGCGCATGATATGAGCAAAGCAAAACCTAGTGCGCGGAAGACACTCGAAGATTATATCTTCAGGAAGATGAGTGACCAAGGAATAGTAGGGCTAAGTATTGCAACAATCAAGGATGGTAAACCAGACTATAAGCGGGGCTTCGGATTCAGAAACTTCACAAAGGGTACCAGCGCGACCCCCAACACCACCTATTGTATAGGTAGTCTCACCAAGTCATTCACTGCCACCGCGGTTATGCAGCTCAACGAGAAAGACTTACTGAACCTTGATGACCCCATCGGCAAATACCTACCTATCGAGTTAACCGCCATGGGTGAACCTGTACTAATCAAACACCTTCTCAGCCACAGTAGCGGATTAAGCGCATTAGGCTACGCCGAGGCAACACTCACAGCTGTCACTGATTTCAGCGATCACTGGCTGCCCATCAGTAGCCCAGAGGACTTGATGGTCTTCATGAATGGCGCTGATGAGTGGGCTATGGCGAAACCCGGTGAGCGCTACGCGTATCTGAACGAGGGCTATATTCTGTTGGGGAGTGTAATCAAATCGGTCTCTGGGCTAGAGTACCCTGATTATGTACAGAAGCACATCCTTCACCCCCTTGGTATGACGCGAAGCACATACTATGAACAGGAAGTTGAGAAGGACAAGGATGTAGCTACTCCATATGTTTCTGGCGACGATGATGTCAAGGTTGAGACCCGTTACCCTTATGGTCAGATGATCGCGGACGGTGGTTTGATGACCAACGTGGTCGATATGACCAAGTTCATCCAGATGTTCCTCAGCAATGGCTCTCCTGATGGGGTCACGATCATGAACGCAGAATCAATCAAAACCATGATGACACCCAAGATCAAGACCAGCGACATCCCATTAGGCAGTGCAGACGACAGATACTATGCTTATGGGCTCAGGATAAAATCCGGTTTCTTCGGGTACAATCTCGTCTATCACAGCGGCAGCGTATTCGGGTCAAGCGCTTACATGGGTTTCATCCCAGAGAAGAAAGTGGGGGTTATCATCATGGCGAGCGGTGGCTACTTCCTTGAAGACATCGGTGAACTGGCTATTGCACAGCTTCTCGGTGTCAACCCAGATGACGTACCCTATTTCAGACGCATAGAGCAGCTTGATGACCTCACCGGGACCTTTGTCACCTTTAGAAACACATCTGAATATGAGGTAAAGCGAGAACGGGGTATATTACGTTTGGAGACCAGTTTCTGGCAACGTACATGGAGTACTCCCTTGATACCGGTTGACCTTGAGAGCGATGTGAAGCACTTCATGGTGTACGGCTTGGAGACCATGACGCCAGTAGAGTTTGTTTACCGTGAAGGAGAGTTGTGGATGTTCTACGAGAACAGTCTAGCCAAACGGGTAAATGGCTGGTAAGTGTTTAATCTTCAATCTCACCTTCATTCAACCATGAGTATCTTATTTGATAAAACCCAGAGCATTCTGGAGACAATAGCCTATGAGTCAGCGGGGCTTGTAGGTATTCATGCTTTTGATCCTGATGAGCCTGATTTTGAGTTTGCTGTCAACGCTGATCACTTGTTTCCCACGGCTAGTATCATCAAGGTGCCGATTTTGCTTGAGTTCTATAATCAGGTAGCTGCTAGTGAACTTGATCCCAATGATGTTCATGGGCTCAGGGATAATGTGAAAGTTGGTGGGAGCGGGGTGCTACAATTCATGAGTGAGGAGACTCGGTTGACCTTGGAGGACTGGGTGAAGTTAATGATTAATCTCAGCGATAACACAGCAACCAACTACATGATTGATGTAGTTGGTATGGAGAACGTGAATGATCTTCTTGAACGTCTCGGATTGGAGAAAACGAGGTTATTACGTAAGATGCAAGCGGGGGTGGACCCGGATAAGATCGAGAACTTGACAACTCCACGTGAGTTTTCCAGACTCTTGATGATGATCAAGAACCATTATGGGTTGGACGCCGAGGTATGCGAGAAAACCCTTGATGTATTGAAGCTCTACAAGGATGGCGTAATCATTGAGGCGCTACCTGAGGATTATGCTGTGGCTGATAAGAGTGGCTGGATGGGTGGAGTCCAGTGT
>JAHLLU010000163.1 GCA_020444005.1 archaeon | reverse complement strand
CAGCGATCTCGCCGAATCCCGCTATTCCAGCTAATCCCCCGCTGATTAGCATGACTATCATGAATATCCGCTGGTAGCTGATGCCGAGGTATCTTGCTGCTTCAGGATTTTTACCTACTATTCGTGTCTCGAAACCGATCTTTGTCCGATTCAACACGAGATAGAGAACAATGCCTGATAGTATAGCGAATACCAGTGTGGGAGTGTGTATTCTTGTGAATCCCCATGTTGGAATCCACGTGTTCACATGGAACTTGCTTGTATAGGGAAATCCCCACTCATCAGCGCCTTTCCACGGTCCAAATACAAGGTATTCGAGAGCCTTTGTGGCGATATAATTCATCATCAATGTGGTGATTACCTCGTTTGTCTCAAATCGTACCCTGAGATACGTGGGTATGAGTCCCCAGAGTCCACCGCCTATGAACCCTGTGATTAGCATAGCTGGTATGATTATGATTGACGGTAAGGAGCCCCAACGTAGTGCAACATATGTGCTGAATATGGCTCCCATCAATAGCTGCCCCTCGGCTCCAATGTTATAGAAGCCCGTCTGGAAAGCGACACTGAGCCCAACCGCGCAAAGCATCAACGGTATTGATTTAGTGAGGGTCTCTGAGACCCCGTACCAGTCACCGAATGCGCCCTCAAAGATAACAGAATACGCCTCCAATGGATTCACGTGGAATCCCCAGAAAATAACGGCAATAATAGGTAACGCTAGGAGCGCTGAGAACACGGTGACTGCTAAGGTTTGTTTCCACGTGGGGTCTGCTCGGGGTTCTACCTTGATCTTCATCACTGGTTTCCCCCTGACATGAGTAAACCAATCTCCGAGACATCAGTCTCAGGCGTAACCTCACCCATTATCCTACCCTCATAGATAACCACGACCCTGTCTGAGAGCTCCATTATCTCGTCAAGGTCTTCCGATATCAACAGTACCCCTGCACCGCTGTCTCTCTGAGCCAGTAATGTTTTTCTGATTTGTTCCGTGGCTCCTACGTCTAAGCCGTAGGTTGGGTGGGATGCGATGATGAGGCTTGGGCTTCCATGAAGTTCTCGGGCTAGGATAACCTTCTGGATATTACCCCCTGAAAGAAGTTTGATAGGGGTCTCTAGAGCCGGGGTGTCTATGTTGTATTCCTTTATCATTTCAATGGACTGGCTGCGCATGGTCTCAGCATCTAGTAGCAAGCCTTTGCTGTATTGTTTGTAGTCTCTGAGCATCAGGTTATCCAGCACCCTCATATCAGGCACACTGCCCCTGTGAATCCGGTCCTCAGGTATATGCGCGACGCCGATCTCTGCTATTTGCCCCGGCTTCAAACCAGAAATATCAACACCACTAATCTTAACCATTCCACCAGTCTTCTTCCTGAGCCCAGTGATTACCTCGACAAGCTCCCTTTGCCCATTACCAGAGACTCCTGCTATACCAAGAATCTCGCCTCCGCAAACCGATAAGCTAAATCCATCAAGGGCGACTAGTCCTGAGTCATCGAATGCTTGTAGGGCGTTGATTTCTAGTACTGGTTCGGCTGGGCATGCCTCTGATTTCTCTACTCTGAATAATACGTCTCGTCCAACCATGAGTTTGGCGAGACTTTTTTTGTCTACTGTTTTCGTCTCTACGGTGTCCACGTTTCTGCCTTTTCGTAAAACGGTAACAGTGTCGCTGAACGTCATCACCTCGTCCAGCTTGTGGGTGATGAATATGATGGCGATGTCTTCTTGTTTCATTAACTGAAGAGCGTTAAACAGTGTCTCTGTTTCCTGTGGTGTCAGTATGCTCGTGGGCTCATCCAGTATGAGTACCTTGATGTCTCTACAGAGAACTTTGATGATCTCGACTCGTTGCTGTTCACCCACAGATAACTCCCAGATATACGCATCTGGTTCAACACTCAATCCATATCTTTCTGAGACTTGTTTGATGCGTGCCTTTACCTCGGGTAACGGGAACAACGAGTTATCGCATCTGAGCCCTAAGGCTATGTTCTCCGCCACTGTGTGACGTTTTACCAGTCTAAAGTGCTGGTGTACCATTCCTATCTTGAGGTCGATGGCGTCACGTGGGCTATTGATCTCAACTTGGTTGCCTTCAAACTTGACTGTGCCCTTGTCCGCCTTGTATAGACCATAGAGAATGTTCATCAAGGTGGTCTTGCCTGCGCCGTTCTCCCCCAGCAGACAATGTATCTCACCGGGTTCAGCTGTGAAATCCACTTTTTCAAGGGCAGTGATGTTCGGTGGAAAATACTTGCTTATATTTTTCATCTCTATGAGTGTCATGCCTGAACCCCTACCGATAATGCAATTCTGTATCGATGATTGCTAAAAATATATTGAAAAGAAAAAATGGGGATTATGAGACTGGCACCGATCCGACAATGTTGTCGACGTACCAATCGATAGTCCATATATCATCGTGGCTTGCACGCTGTCCCTCAGCGAACCTCAATGTACCCTCATTATCATAGATGGGTCCATCGAATGGGTCGAATAGAACAGTCTCCTCCATCATCTGGTCAAGTCTGACATAGACAAGGTCATAGACGCTTATCTCACCGAGAATAGGGTCCTCTACCATGTATGCCTTCAACTCATCCTCAAAGATTGGGTTGATGGGTGTCTCTAGGTCTCCGCCAAGAGTACAAGCACCATGCTTAAGCATCCACCAGTAGTCCACATCCTCAAGGTTCTGATTGGTGTAAACACCGCTGTAAATCTTTGAGAATATGTCCTTGTAGATTACGCCCCAGTCAACCATCTGTCCGCTGACAACGGTGTCTGGACCGAACTCCAGCATTGGGCTGTAGTGGGCGAATGTATAGATCTGTTCTCCCTGCTCGGTGTGGCTCTGTCCTACCTGTATGACAGCTGGGCTGTCCTCTGTGAAGGCAAGTGCGTCAACTCCATCAGCGATCATGGCTTCAGCTGCCTCTGTGGCGGCTGTTGGGTCATACCAGCTGTAGATCCATCTTACCTGAACCTCAGCATCAGGATTGGACTCCTTTACGCCAAGCGCGAATGCGTCAATGTGGCGAACTACCTCTGCTGTTGGGAATGCTCCGACATAGCCAACCTTGTTGGTCTTCGTCATTGCTCCAGCCATCAATCCATTCAAGTAGTAGAGTTGATGGAACTCAGCGAAGTATGTACCAAGGTTTGCGTCCCTCTGGTATCCGCTACAGTGCCAGAAGATGTTATCTGGGTATTTTGCCGCTGATGTTACTGTATCATCCATGTAGCCAAAGCTTGTGGTCAGGATGACATCATAGCCTTCCTGCACGTATCTGTCGATGTATCTTGTGCTGTCTCCTTCAGGGACTGACTCTGCGTAGGTTGTTTCCAGCCATGGGAACTGCTCAACAACCGCCTGCCTTCCCATCTCATGGGCGTGGCTCCATCCGTAGTCCCCGATGGGTCCTACGTAGATGAATGCGGCTTTGAGGGTCTCTCCAGCCTGAAGCTCCTCAACCTGCGCCTGTAGGTCTGCTACCTGCGCCGTGAGGGTTGCTACTTCTTGTTGAAGTTCCTCGTACTCGGCATCAGGTATCCCTCCACCGGGTACTGTTGGTTTTAGCATGTATCCGGCGCCTGCGCCGATGAGTAATCCGACGACGATAAGAGCTATCGTTGTTGTTGAAAATTGTGATTCACTCAACTTTTATTCCTCTATATTCTAGGCAATTCCGCCTCGAATAACATGCACTGGTTGTTTGATTATAAAAAACCTGTAGTTTATACAGTTATTATATGACAGGAAATTTAACATAAAAAAAGCAAAAAAGAAGAGGGGTGTTTACTCCCCGATGACCTTATGCTTTAGAGTACCAATGGGCTGGATCTCGCACTCTAGAACATCACCGATCTGCAGGAATCCTTCTGGACCCCAGCTATGAGCAACACCAGCAACGGTACCTGTGGCAATAACATCACCGGGTTTCAGTGTTGTTCCATTGCTCAGGTATTCGATTATTCTTGGAATCTGGATGATCATATGCTCAACTGTATTGTTTTGGCGTTCCTTGCCGTTGACTCTGGTTTGGAGTCTTAGCGGTGGATTATAGGGGTCCTTTATCTCGTCGCTTGTGACGATACATGGTCCCATGGGTCCTGCGTTATCCATTCCCTTACCTTTTGTCCAGTTGATGTCTCCCTTGAATATCCTGAAATCAACATCCTGTGGGAAACCCTGATCACGTGCGCTGACGTCGATAACAATCGTATAACCCGCGATGTAATCATACGCTTTCTCCTTGGGGATATACTTGCCTTCCTTGCCGATGACTACTGCGAGTTCGCACTCATAGTCCATCTTCTCGGTTGCCTTGACCTTGATCAATGGGTCACGTGGACCAACCACTAGACCTGGTGGCTTCTGGAATACGTCAGGCACATCAAGCTTCAGGCTCTTGAGGCGGTCAATCTCCTTCTGACGCGCTTCTGGGTCCTTGATGCGCTCTGTGGCGTGGTCATAGAAGTTTACTGCTACACAGTAGAGTTTACCGGGGCTCGGTACTGGTGCCTGTAGTTTGGCGGTCTCTGTGTCCATGATGATACTTTCTTCATCGAGACCAACAGCGTCAGGGTTAGCTTTGGCGTATGCAAGTGCCTTGTATGCTGCTGTGAGTGATTCTTCTCCTCCTTCTAGGAAACCAATCATGCAGGCTGGGATTAATGCGTCTGCTTTGCGCCTTGGGGCGAGTACGCCTTCTTCTTTGAGTTTTAGGGCGTAGGCGGAGTTTAGGTCAACTACTTTTCCGTCGTGTAGTGCTCCGATACGCTCCTCTGTGTGAACTTTGAATGTTACTAGTTTCAAAATGATCAGAGAAACCGGTGCATTCATCAGATAAAAAACTTGACTAATTTACTCTGATAACTGATTTAATGGAATATTTATCGTCACAGTGGTGCCTTCACTGGAAGACTCTACCTTTATCGTGCCATTATGCGCCTCGATAACCTGTTTAGCATAAGGCAACCCAAGACCCATAGAGTCCTTCTTTGTGGTAAAGAATGGCTCAAAGATGTACTCAAGGTCCTCCTCAAGTATTCCAGCGCCGTTATCCTCTACGATAATTGTTGCCATCTTGTCATCACTGGTAACAGACACATGCACCTCGCCTTGGCCATCAATCGCCTCAACGGCGTTTCTTATGATATTCTCAACAGCCCTGCTTATTTTCAAAGCATCAATGTTGATGGCAAAGAACTCATCACCGGTATCCGCAGTAATTTTGACGCCAACCTTAGGATCGATGTTTGCTATTGCGGCATCTACCACTTCATTCAAGTCAGTGACGGTTCGCTTGGGTTCACCGAGGTT
>JAHLLU010000162.1 GCA_020444005.1 archaeon | reverse complement strand
GGGAGTATTTTTAAATCAGAAGACACGTACAAGAAGGCGCGCGAGCCCGTAGCTCAGCACGGATAGAGCACAGCCCTCCTAAGGCTGGGGTCGAGGGTTCGAATCCCCCCGGGCTCGCCAATTACAGCAAGCGAACACCTCTCGTTTTAGCTAATTTATAATAACTGAGTTTTTGAAGTTCAAATATGCTTGTTTGTTGCTTAAGTTATCAAGCAGGTTTATGCTTGTGGTCAAGCTTTGTTGCAAGCTGGATGCTTGGTTGCTTGCTTGATTTCCTTGTAGATTATTGTAGATCCCGTATTTTCAAGGATTTTCTTGTTTTCAAGTATTACCTAGGTATTTGCTTGGGACTGATCGCTAAGCTCCTTGAATAGTCTTGATAGGCTTGAATTTTATTAAGCAGCCATTTGCTACATCAAGCGCGCGCAAGGCATCACGCCACCTAACCTAACCGAGTATTTCGGATATTGGCTCTACGTAGCCCAAAAACAATCAGACTTATTGCAATAGAAAATAAACCAAACCCGGGTATACCGCTGTTGTCATCCACTGAATTCACAACAGGAGCCACAGCAGATAATGGGTACTTATCCACAGAGCCAGCCGAGCCATCTAGTAGGTATTCTCCTTCACCACTGTAGTCGCTCCACTTGTTCCCCGTCTGGGTCTCTTCATCATACCACATGTTGCCCCTTCCCTCGTCGCATCCCTGACTGTTGATGGTGTAGCTGTAGATGTAATCAAATTCATAGCTCCCGATATCTCCGTTCCTAGCCACAGTGTTATTGTAGACCATGTTTCCTGTAGAGTCTCTTATGAGGGATATGCCATGCCCACAGTTTCCCACTACGGTGTTTCGGGTTATCAGGCAGTCGTCGCTGAACCTGATATTCAAGCCATAATAAGCATTGTAGCTGATGTTGTTATATTGGAATATGCAACGGTCAGCTTAGTTGGTGTGCAAACCGACTATGAAGCCCGAGCAAGTATTATTCAACACAAGGACACCGTCAGTGCTCAAGTTGATACCACCGCCATCACCAGTCCTACTGGTAATCACGTTACCCAGAATCATGGCAGTACCATCAGCAGCACCATCAACAAGGACACCGATGTAATCAGCCTCGATAACACAGCCCCTCACCACAAAGTAGACGCTGGTATCCCGTACCTCAACCCCGTTCCTATGCAAAGCATCAGTGACGATACGCAATCCCTCAACCCTGAAAGGATCACCCACCGTACCCGAGCCCGGGAAACCACCGGAGACAAACCCAGTGTCACCAGTGATCACAATGGGATCATGGTCAACTAACGCCCAGACATGGGGGACAAAGAAAAACCATACCACAAATGAGATGAGCAAGAACCTGAGCCCACGCATAACACTCACAAGGATATAGCCCTGAACCAGATATAATCACTCTCCAAGAAGGATACTGAACTCCAATGAACCAACACTGGAAACAAAAAGGGTCCATAAATGGAGACCTCCTTCTTACATCCGCGCGCACGAGAGGGGTTATTCCGCTGTTTCCTTTATTGGTCTTATAGTTTTCCTTGGTCTTGTCTTTGCGCGGGCGAGATAAGTTTGCTCAACAACACGATCACTTCGGTACAGTTTTTGCATATATGATTAACGTTTTTTTTATCATGACCTTGTTTTGGGTGTATACTCGATTTCGGTAATATAGCTATATAATACTCTATATATGATGATGATTTTATTATATGCCTATCTGATATCTAGTATACACTTGATTTTTTGATGATTATTTTTTAACATGTTTATTAAATAATCACGTCTTTCCCTGACCATCAAGGGTTTCAAGAGCATGTTGTTAATCCCAAAACCGCCATGAACATCACACATCATGCTTTCCACCCCACCACCCGTCCACGAAGTTGTGTGTGTGGATAAAATTATCGATTAGATATGGTTTCATGTAACAAGCATATTGAATTTCTCGCACTATAACAAATAATCTTTTACTGATATATCGATTTAATGATGATTATTCGACAGATTATTTGGGTATATATTGATTGAAAAATTCAGGGATCTCGCTAGATGTTCTCTGCCATATGTACTGAAAAAGATCTTCACACCATAATCGTCCAATCTCATTTGAGACCTTGAATACACGATGGTCAACTCGTCCATCCTTAAAATTAAACCCAATAATAGCCCGTTTCTCGTTTACAGCCAAATAAGCTGGAATCGAATCTCTATACCTGTTAATCACCTGATAATATGATTCCTTATTCACATAATCCTCAGGAGGATGCATATCACAGGGAAATATCACCTGAAACTCGATATCAGATCCACGCATATCCTCAAGCTTGGGTAAAACATTCATTGGAATCTGATCAGTGAAAACATGCACAAACTCTTCTGAATCCTTAACAATTTTCTCTGACTCATAAATAGAACTCATAACATCGTCAAGAAAAACCGCTCCACCAAGCTCCCCTATACGAAGTAGCAGACTCTCTGGTATCTGATCAAGTGAATGTTTTACAAAATAGTCACGGTGTTTGTTAATGAATTTGTAACCAGATAGTAGTTTTAGTGAAAGAAAACCGAGAGTTGAATCACAGTATAAACCATCAGCGTTCCTCTCAACAAGTCTACTATCTGTAAGCCTATTCAAATGACGTGAGGTCTCAGGAGGCTTCAAGTCTAGCTCCCGGTATATCTCGGTTAATGTTGCAGATCCTTTACTCAATCTCTCCAAGATAGCTAATCGATCTTCATTAGTCAACTCAAAGAGAAGATCCGCAACTGAGTCCATATGTAAACAAATTCAAATGCATCCATAAAAATTTTGAAACATCAGAAAAACCGGTTATTAGAAAATCAATTGGATATGTATTTGATATGACTGAAAAATCGCTCTCAAAATTTGGTTTAATCTTTACAGGACAAGCATTCAGCCTAATGGGCAGCAGACTCGTTCAGTTTTGTCTAGTCTGGTACCTTACATTAACTTCTGGTTCGGCTACTACGTTAGCTATTGCTTCCATGATGGCTTTGCTTCCTCAGATAGTTATTGGTCCAATAGCCGGTGCGTACGTTGATCGATGGAATCGAAAAAGAGTAATGATTATCGCAGACACATTAGTCGCATTCGGAGTCATATTACTAATATTACTTTTCCACTTCAATTTAATCCAGATATGGCACATCTATCTCCTAATGCTCCTACGTGCTATCGGAGGAGCTTTCCACTGGCCAGCAATGCAGGCATCAATACCATTAATTGTACCTGAAAAGTATCTGACCAGAGTTTCAGGTTTAAACCAGAGCCTCCAAGGATTGGCGAGTATAATTGCACCTCCTTTGGGTGCTTTATTGCTTGAGTTTTTCCCATTACAACAGATACTTGTTGTAGATGTCTTTACGGCAGGTATGGCGATACTCCCGTTACTATTTATGTTAATACCTCAACCCATTCGAGAGATTAAGGAATCCCAGAAAATCACACAAGATCTTCGTGAGGCGATTAGTTTTGCTCTTCTTTGGAAAGGAGGATTAATAGTAATAGTTGGAGCTATGCTGGGAAATTTGTTAGCTACACCAGCCTTTGCACTTGTTCCGTTACTTGTGAAGGATTACTTTAACGGAGGTGCGATTGAGTTAGCGTATATTCAGTCTGCTTGGGGTCTAGGAATGGTTCTAGGAGGTGGAGCTCTTGGTGTTTGGGGTGGTTTCAAGAGGAAAGTAGTCACAGCGATGTCTGCTACGATCCTGATGGGGGCAGGGTTCATAATTGTTGGATTAGTGCCATCCACTATGTTTATTGTTGCTGTGGCTGCTGTGTTCCTTGCAGGCTTAATGAATCCTATTATTAATGGCTCTTTGTTTGCAGCTGTCCAGACTACGGTTCCTTCTGAGATGCAGGGAAGGTATTTTACTCTTCTTTTGAGTGGCTCTGCGGCTATGACTCCAGTTGGTTTAGCTATTGCTGGTCCTTTTGCTGACTTTCTTGGTATTAGGATATGGTTTCAGCTTGGAGGAATCATATTTATCCTCCTTGGTTTGATCTCTTTCTTTATACCAGTAATAATGAAAATGGAGGATTTCAAGTATCAAAATATGGAAGTGGAAGATCAATGACCTTTTCAATTATTGCCACTGATCCGATTACCAATCAAATAGGATATGCTGTGGCATCAAAAGCATTCTATGTGGGGATTATTGGGTTCAGTCAACCGGGATTAGGTGCTATTCATTGCCAAGGAGAAACCAATTTTGAAAACGGTCCAACTGCTTTAAAGTTGTTAAAACAGGGAAAATCATTACAGGAAACTGTACAGGAAATAAAATCATTAGATGCTAGTATAGAGTACCAACAGTTGGGACTAGTTGACTATTTGGGAAACGCTTTTGCCTTTACTGGAGAGGAATGTAGTGATTGGGCAGGACACAAAACAAAGAAGGGTGTTTCTTGTCAAGGAAATATTTTGACTGGTCCTAAAGTTATTGATTCAATGTTAGAAGCATATGAGTCAACTGAAGGTATGATGATTGAACGTCTTATGGCTGCTCTACAACGTGGTGATAAAACGGGTGGAGATAAGCGTGGTAAGCAGAGTGCTTCAATTAAGGTAGTTTCTCCGGGTCAAGGTTTTATGGGGTCAGATGTTGTTGTTGATTTAAACATCTATGATCATGTTGATCCTGTAGATGAGTTAGCAAGGGTGACTGATATTTTGCTTAATTACATAAATCGACGCTGATTAGTTCATACAATTTATATTACATATTTTCATGTAACAAGCATATTTGAAACCATGTTAGTGTAAATTAGCTAAAAAATTGAGGTGTTCGCTTGGTATTCCAGCCTATACCCCCGGGCTCGCCAAAGCTAAATTTTATCTAGATATCTTATCAAAGTAGAATCCGATTTGCGAACGAGCATCACTACTGACCTATTCAATTACTCATATAAGCTAACATTAGATGAAAAGCTTGAATTATTCAAGAAATTTGGCTTCGATTATATTCACTGGTGCGATAACTGGAACGATGATGAGATCTACTCTAAAGACCAGATGAAAGAATACTCAGATTTGATTACTGATCATGGGATCATCTGTTGGGATGTACATGGCACAGTTACCCCAAAATTAGCCATTGATTCCTTGGAAATGACCGGACACAAGGGTTTCATAAAATTACTTGAGAACAGGGTCCAGTTTTGCCATCTGGTGGGTGGAGACGCGGTGGTGGTTCATCCACCCAAGGTCTTTAGAGCCAATTTTGAGAAGCGTGTGCATATGTCCAAGAAAGCGCTGTTAGCCGTTCAGGGTCTCTGTATTGATCTTGATGTGACGCTTGCCATTGAGAATTGTCATAGGGGTGATCACGTTATTCTAAGTGATTACTTCTCTCTCTACGATCCGGATTTCATTG
>JAHLLU010000161.1 GCA_020444005.1 archaeon | reverse complement strand
CTGACCGATTGCCATGTTGGATATGAAAGTGTACCCGATCCATGTGGCTGAGAATACGGCGATAAGTGAGAGTTCCTTTGTCTTGAATTTCTCCAATTTATTCAACTCCTTTTGGCTGATATGTGCACCAAGGCTCCTCCTCAAGGAAATCACCCTGAAGCTCATGTGGCTCATGTATCGAACCACAAGCATCCATGAACTCGGTGGTCATGCCATAGGCTCGTGCCCTACATCCACCACATTTTTCCCTGTACTCACAGATTCCGCATCTGCCTTTGAGGTTATCAAAATCCCTGAGCTGCTTCAGTACGGGGCTGTTTGTCCATATATCGGCGAAGCTCTGTTCCATGATGTTTCCCAGCTTAATCGGTAGATACGGGCATGGTGTGACGTCGCCTTGTGGGTAGACTCTTCCGTAGCTCATTCCGGCGATGCAGCCTCTTGTCCATCGGCTGGTATCCTGACCTAGTTGGTCGGCGATTCTCATGAACTGTGGTGCACAGGTGGGTTTCACGGTCATAGGGTGGTCCGCGTATTTCACCAATACATCCTTGATCATATCCTCGTACATCTCAGGGGTAATGTCCTCCACTTCTTTGCCACGTCCAGTGGGGACTAGGAAGAATAACTGAACATCCAGTAAACCTAGACTATCCGCGAGCTCCAGTATGTCCTCGATCTCGTTAAAGTTCTGCTGAGTAACAGTTGTGTTGAACCTGACCGCTATTCCGTTTCTTTGACAGGCTTTCGTACCCTCTATGGCTCGTTCCCATGCTCCTTTCACGCCTCTGAATTCGTCATGTACCTCGGGTCTCGCAGAGTCCATACTGATAGCTACACTACGTACACCTGATTCAGCGAGTTTCTTTGCAGTCTCATCATCGATCAAGGTACCGTTTGTGCCCATAGCCATCTTCAAACCCTTCTCGGTACCGTATTTTGCCAGTTCAAAGATGTCTTCCCGCATCAACGGCTCTCCACCACTCAGGATAAGTACTGGTTTGCTCAACTCATTGAGTTGATCGATGAGCATTTTTCCTTCTTCTGTTGATAGTTCGTCGAGCTCTACTTGGCTGTCTGAACTCATATAGCAGTGAGCGCATCTTAGGTTGCATTTGAACGTGGTATTCCAGCTGATTACTCGTGGAATATCTCTTGGGCTGAGCCCATTTGGTGTTGGTCTTTTCGTTTCAGGATGAGTCATGGTATCACCTTGGCGATCCAATTTTGCAAACCAAGGAGCTATTGTGATCATTTTGGTGATGAATAGGATACCCTGATTCACATATTGTTTGGATGTGATCTGCTAATACAGCAGCTTACTCTTATAATATTTACCAATCCAGTAAACATTAAAATGGTAGTTTGCTGAAAACGGAGGCGATTTAGGCATGCCTCAAAATCAGTGCTCGTGATAATACCCCTGAGCAACACGTTCCTTCTGTTTTTTCAACTCGGGACCCGACCAAGCAAACATGAAACCATTGATACCAAGAAGCGCTGAGACAAGCACGTCATCAACAAACAAACTGCCGATACCCATCAAGACACCGATAACAACAAACCAAGGCCAGAGATGAGCACCCCAAATCCGCTCAATCTTTACGACTGCAACATGAAGAATACCAATCATTACGAAGGTTATGATGCCCAGTATTATTCCAGCGTACTGCATAGCTGTAGATGAGAAGCAGCGAATAATAAACCATGCATAAGAGATAGCTTAGTTATTGTGTAGAAATTGGCTCGTTGCTTTGACTTTAACTAGCATAGCCATTCTATTTATTGTATATATTTTATAAATACACAAGAGTAAGTGTTATTACTGGAATAATTTAATTCCTATAGAGTCGAGATGATTTGGGCAATAGATCCCCCAATTGACCCTTCAACCCGACATCATACTTTTGAGGAATAAAAAATGGTAGAAGAAATTAGGCTTCACGGCATGGGCGGTCAAGGAGTCGTCGCATGCGGTGAGCTTATTGCGATTGCGGCGAGCTATGAAGACAAGTTCTGCCGCGCTTTCCCAATGTATGGCAGCGCCCGAAGGGGAGCACCCGTTCTTGCGTTTGCCCAGATTGGTGAAGAGAATGAAGCAACAAGATCCATGATCTACTACCCAGAGTACCTGCTGGTACTTGATCCACTGATGCCCGAGCAGATGGACATCACACAGGGATTGAAGGACAAGGGCGTGGTAATCTGGAACACACATAAGACACCAGACGAGACCAAGGAGATATTCAAGAAAGACCTTCGAACCGTCGGTGTATTGGACGCGACAGCCATCGCGGTAGAGACCATAGGAAGACCCATCCCTAACACAGTGATGCTAGGCGTATTCGCCAAGACAACTGGCTTACTGAAGATGGAGAGCATATTCAAGGCAATCGATAAACGGTTCCCAGAGAGGCTAGCCGAGCCCAACAAGAAAGCAGCCCAAGCAGGCTACGACAAGGCGGTAGTGAAGAGCTTCTAGGTGAAAAACATGGTACAAGATAAATCAAAGATAACAGCATTCGGGCTAAACGACATAGGCGTCAAGGGCGGCAAATACGTCGCCAACTGGCGTGTCTACAAGCCCATTATAGACAAGGAAGGCTGCGTAGGCTGTGGCCTATGTATCAGCTATTGTCCAGAGGAAGCAATCACCAAGGATGATGATGGGAAAGCAGAGATCGATTACAGGTTCTGCAAGGGCTGCGGCATCTGCGCCAACGAGTGCCCACAGAAAGCCATCGAGATGAAAAAGGAGGAAGAAGCATAATGCCACAAGACTTTGACGTAATGCCGGGAAACAAGGCGATAGCCCACGGCGTTAGACTAGCAAGAACAGAGGTCATACCCGCGTTCCCTATCACACCCCAAACAACAATCATCGAGTACCTCAGCGACTTCGTAGCTGATGGAAAACTTGACGCAGAGTACATTCACACAGAGGGCGAGCACAGCTGTATGGCAGCTGCTGTCGGAGCATCACTGGTCGGTGCACGTACATTCACAGCCACATGCAGTGAAGGCTTAGCCTACATGCATGAGATCGTTGCACAGGCAGTCAACTATAGGACTCCCATAGTCATGGCTGTTGCAAACAGGACCCTTGGATGGTATTGGAGCCTCGGACCCGACTATAGCGATATCATGCCCGAGATGAACCTTGGATGGCTCGTCAACTTTGTTGAGACCAACCAAGAGTGCCTCGACATGACCTTGATGAACTTTAAGATCGCAGAAGACTACAGGGTACTCTTACCAACTATGATCAGCCTTGACGGTTTCTATCTGAGCTATAGCCAGGAACGCGTCTACATGCCTGATCAGGATGCAGTAGACGACTGGTTGCCAGCGTATAAGGCACCATACCCAGTGGACCCCACTGAGAGCAAGGCTTGGCCAAGCGCGTCAATCCCCGCACAGATGCATACACCACTGCGTAAAGAGTACGAGAAACTACTCAACGGCGCTAAGGATGTAATCAGAGAGGTTGACAAGAGCTTTGGCGAGACCTTTGGACGAAGCTACGGAGGCTTGGTTGAAAAGTACAGATGCGATGATGCTGATAGTCTAATGGTCACTATGGGCAGCATGACCACTGCGGCACGTAGAGCGGTTGACAAGCTCAGAAATGAGGGCGAGAAGATCGGTCTACTGAAGCTAAGATACATGCGTCCATTCCCCAATGAGGAGCTAATCGAGCTAGCTGAGCAGGTGGACAGCATCGGCGTTGTTGACAGGTGCCTAATGCATGGTACAGGCGGCGGTATGGCGTTCCAAGACGTTAAATCATACCTGTATAACACCGGCATCCGTGTACCCGTTCAGGGATTCGTCACTGGACTCGGCGGCGAGGACATACCCATCGACGACCTATACAAGATGAGCAAGAAGGTCATCGGAAACAAGGGCAAGAAACTCACAGAGGAAGTCGAGTTCGTTTCACACGCTATGCCCGGAATGGCGCCACCAGTAGAGATAGAGAACGATAGCTGTATGTACCCCGGCAGCGACGGCTGCGCAGGATGTGGAGCAAGCATCATCGTCAGAACCCTACTGAACACCTTGGGCGAGAACACAATAGTAATGAATCCACCAAACTGCAGCGGCGTCAACTACGGTGGAGTAGTCAGGGTACCATGGGTACTAGCAAACTTCGCAGCGGCAGCAGCCTATGAGACAGGCGCCTATCGTGCATTGAAGGCAAAGGGCAAGGCAGACAAGGTCTACGTGACTAGCTACGCTGGTGACGGCGGTACCTATGACATTGGTCTCCAAAGCATCAGCGGAGCCGCTGAGCGTGGAGAATCCATAATCTGGCTATGCTACGATAACGAGGCATACATGAATACAGGAATCCAGAGGAGCGGAAGCACCCCCGAGTTTGCAGCCACAAGCACCACTCCAGTCGGTAGTATCTGGAAGGGCAAGCCCCAGCGCCGTAAGAACATGCTGATGATCATGGCGGCACACAGGATACCCTACATTGCTTCTGCAAGCCTAGCGTACATACCTGACTTCAAGCGCAAGATCCAGAAGGCAGCCGAGATCACCAGAAACGGAGAGGGCATGGCATACCTACAGGTACATCAGCCATGTACCACAGGATGGTACTTTGACCCATCAAAGACTGTGGAGATCGGAAGACTCGCGGTTCAGACAGGCGCGTACCCAATCGCTGAGATAGATCACGGAGATTTCAAGCTGAACATCAAGCCCCGTGAATTGAAGCCAGTGAAAGAGTACCTAGAGCCTCAGAGAAGGTTCCGCCACGTTGATGAAGAGTTACTGGAGATCATCCAGGGGCACATCACCGAGGACTGGGAGAGCTATCTGAAGCTGGATGAGCAGGGCAAGCTACCCTGGTACTAAACCCCCATTTTATCCCTTTTTTAGTCGAATATTTCTAAAACTATCAGCATCTACTATTGATTATGCCTAAGATAATCACTAAAGATGATGTAAAAGCCCTAGCCATCGGGGGAACCATCCTTGGAGGAGGCGGCGGAGGATGGCCCGAGACGGGTCTAAGAGACGGATACCTAGCCCTTGAGATCGGTAAAGTGGAGCTTTGGGCTCCAGAGGAAGCTGACCCAGACTGGAAGGTAATCACAAGCGCCGCACTTGGTGCACCAACTGAACCCGGTGACACAAAGCCAATGCATTTCATCAAGGCAGCACAGCTGCTCAAAGATGTGGGTGTAGAGTTTCACGGCTTGATAGCTGCTGAGAACGGGGGACAGAATAGTTTCGGTGGCTGGGTTATTGCGGCTGCTCTTGGTTTGCCGGTTGTTGATACTCCGGGGGATGGGCGTGCTCATCCTACTGCTTTGATGGGTAGTATGGGGCTTCAACGTACCAAGTATGATAGCGTTAAGGTTGGTGTCACGGAAGGCAGTGAGGTTGTCTCGTGGGGTAGCCTTGAGACAACTGGTGCAGCCATC
>JAHLLU010000160.1 GCA_020444005.1 archaeon | reverse complement strand
TAATTTTTTTCATAAACTCTAGTAAAATCAATACGATTAATACTCGTCAAACCCTATTTAATACAAATGACAACTAAATACGTCCTTTGCCCGCATTGCAATAAGTCAAATCCCGTAGAGGATACGAGCCGTTTTGAACAAAACTGCATATTCTGCAGTCAACCCTTCATGATACCACAGGAAAAAGAGACACAAATGGTCTCAAAACAAGTTGATAACCAGAGAAACTGGGTGCTTGAGGAAGGGCAGCCAAACCAGCTTGAGTCTGAAACCAAGGCAAAACCGATAAACAAGAATCAGACAAAACCCATGCTCTAGATGAGTTTATCAGGGCTCAACCCTTGATGAAATCATGGATATATGGTTTAGTTAAAAGGCTGTATCCAGTTGATTTTCCCAGCATCATAATCATATATCCCATATTTGGTGTATTTTGTTTCTCCCTCAAAATCTGCGTATCCCCATATCGTGTAATTAAAGCTCTGTCTGTCGCCAACCTCGTCAAGCTCACATCTACCAGTTAACCCGACATACTCGGATGCGACCACTGGAATCCTTTCCTTTAGATCAACGGTTTCTACTGATCCTTCTTCAAGCACGGATAACACCAGAATCCAGACCCCATCATAGATATTTGCCTCTACTATGGTCATATCGCGCCCAAACTCGTCACGGAACTCTCCGTTAATACGGTCCACCAACTTTGATTCGGCTAGTCCCTCAAACATATTGAGCATCTTAATATCTGACATAATTCCTCCAAGTGATTCTAGGCTCTCCTTGCAGTAGTCTGATCCCCAGTAACTGAACCATGTTACGTTCTGTAGCTCTGGATATCCTTGTGTGAGATTCATTATCTCTGGCAGAGCACCCCCAAGATGAAGTATAGCTATTTCCTTTGATGGATGAGTCTTGGTTATGTTTTTCAAGGCATTTGATATTTCGGGTAAATTGATATCAATGGATTCAATGACTGGCTTATAATCTATGAATTCTCCATAATCCACCCTGTACTCGTATTTTTCAACGATTTCACCGCCCATATCATTGAATTTACTCTGAAACGCATCGACTACTCGGAAGAAAGAATCTCCTACTACTATCACTTTTCGTATACCCATATCAGCCATGGTTTTGGCTAATGGTCCAGCCTGGTGCACATCAGTTGGACGAATCCTGAAACAAGAATCATCGATGGTGAAATGAAAATTCTGGCTTGCACCGATGCACATGAAAGTCATGTTATTATTCAGCATAAAGATTATACTCTGATCAAGGGCAACACCATGAGGCATCCCAACAATCAGGTCTATGCCTTCCTTTTTGCATTTCATCACGGTTTCAAGTGTCTCATTTATTCTCTCGACTGGGTAGAAGATTAATTCAAAGTCTAGTTCTGAACCAGTCTCATCTAGATACTTTTTCACGTCACGTTCCGCCATATCTGCGATAAAATTATAGAACTCCTTTGTCTCCGGGAAAAATCCGAATCTGGAGTTATACTTGTCAATTACGGCGATTCGTACTGTGCCTAAGTCAGCAAGATTCTCTTCTACTTGGTCTACGGTTGGTCTTGAAGAATATGCGATGAAGGCAACAAGTAAAATAACTACTATAACTGGAACGTATTCTTTTTTGCCCCAATTCTCCATGATTTGATGTCAGTCCCAATCATAATAAGTCGTTTTGAATAATACTTTTTACAAAACATATCCGTTGAGCTTATCAACCACTAAACCCCCGGTTTGAATATGAACAAGGATACACGGTGCTTCGGAAACAAGGATCCATTGATGGCTGAGTACCATGACACCGAGTGGGGAGTACCCCTCCACGATGATAACGAGTTGTATGGCTTAATTGTACTTGAAGGCGCACAGGCAGGGCTCAGCTGGAGAACCGTGCTTCATAGACGAGAAGCCTATAGGGAAGCCTTTGCTGAGTTTGATCCCTTGATTGTATCTGAGTATACTCCTGAGAAGCTTGAGGATATCAGAGAGAATAGTGGAGTTATCAGAAACAAGCTGAAGATTGCATCGGCTGTGAAGAACGCCAAGGCTTTCATAGAGATACAAAGAGAGTTTGGTAGCTTTGACAAGTATCTCTGGGCATATGTTGATGAAAAACCGGTAATGAATGGTTTCGCTTCGTGGAAGGAGACTCCAGCCGAGACCGAGTTAAGCCAAAAGATCAGTAAAGACTTGAAGAAACGGGGCTTTAACTTCGTTGGTCCAACAATAATGTACGCGTATATGCAGAGCGTCGGCATGGTCAACGACCATCTTACCACTTGTTTCAGATACCAACAGATAGCGGACGAGTACGGGCAATGAAAGCAGATACTGTACTAATAAACGCCAACATTGTCACCATTGACAAAAATGACTCAGTTTTCAAGGCGTTAGCAATCAAGGACAAGCGTATCCACGCACTGGGCACAGACAAGGAGATGGACCAGTATATCGGCTCAGAGACCTTGGTTCTTGACCTTGATGGACGCACTGTAACCCCCGGTTTCGTAGACAGCCATAACCATACCTGTGAGTACGGGTTCAGCGAGCTGATACTAGACCTCCGCTACCCCAAAGTACAGTCAATAACTGATATAGTTGAACTTGTTAAGGAAGCAGCAGAGTCCAAACCAGAAGGATCATGGATCAGGGGCGTGGGATGGGATGATGCATTATTGGAGGAAAAGCGACCACCTACAAGACAAGACATTGACCCCGTTTCAGCTAATCATCCCGTAATACTTGATGCACAGACCCCTGTTCAGGTGGCGAATAGCTATGCGCTTGATCTTGTTGACGCAGAGTACCCCGGTGATTATGATGGTTTACTTCTAGACCATGATGTATCGTACAAGATCAGGCTACTAGCACGAGACTATACTGTTGAGGAATGTAAGGCGGCTATCCTCAAGGCACAGGACGCGTTTTTCAGGGTCGGTGTAACGGCTCAGAAGGACGCAGGTTGCACTGATAACATGATAGAGGCTTACAGGGAGCTTCACGCTGAGGGGCGTCTCAAGATTAGAAGCTACCTGATGATAGGTATTCATAACGGGCAGACAACGGTGGAGCTAGCTAAACAAGCTGTCAGCAAATACAAGCCAATGGGCGACGATAAGCTCTACATTGGTGCTGTGAAGTGTAGTTTTGATGGTAGCGGTGGGAACAGGACCGCTTGGCTCTATGAGCCTTGGAACCGGGACTATACTGGTGTTGATGGGACGAATACTGGTGGACCCATAGTGCCTGAGCCTCATACGTATCCTGAGATAGCGAAAACCATACACCGTGCCGGTTTCCAGATCGGGGCTCACTGCGTTGGAGACCAGACCATAGACTGGTATATTGACGCCATAGAGGCAGCTATCATAGATTCGCCACGGCAGAACTCTAGACATAGTGTCATCCACAACAACTTGCCCACTGATTATGCGCTGCGGAAGGAGACCGCTATGGGTGATAACATCATAGTAGAGGCGACCAGCGCGTACCTGTATTTTATCGGTGATAACTATGCTGGTAGCTTTGGACCCAACAGGAGTAGAAGATTGATCCCGTTACGGACGCTTCTCGATAGAGGTATAATTGTTGGAAATGGCTGTGACTGGAATACATGTCTACTGAACCCACTATACGGTGTGTATGCGGCGGTAACACGGAAACCACGCAAAGGAGTCTACGGTGACCAACCCTTTGGGGTTGATGAGTGCATAACACCCATGGAAGCCTTCAGGACCTATACTTGGAACAGCGCCTACTGCATGTTCTGGGAGAATAACATTGGCAGCCTTGAGGCAGGTAAGTACGCTGATCTCGTGGTTTGGGGTAGTAACCCGTTTGATGCGGAGCCTGATGAGTGGCTTACTATGGTTCCTGAAGCTACCATGGTTGATGGTGAGTGGGTTTTCAAGCAATAATCCACTCTTTTTCTGCTCTATTCTTTATTGTTTTTAATAAGCAAACCATTTTACCCACACAGTATAAAAGGAAGCAACTGTAAATACTCCCCTGAATATCTGCCAGTTAATTCTGGAGGATATGTGAAAATGTTGGAAAAACCGAAAATAATACATCTAGTTTTAGATGTACTGAAACCACATCAACCCCCACTACCCGAATTCGCCTCATTCGTTGGAGAGCTACCGGGATTAACAAGAGTAGACATCTCAGTCGTTGAGATGGATGAAAAGACAGAGAGCCTTAGGATCATCGTTGATGGTTCAAGTATTGACTTCGAGGAGCTTAAAGCTCACATGGCTAGGCAAGGTGCCGTCATCCACAGCGTAGACAAGGTTATTGTAGAGTAGGCTATGCCAACCAAACCATGTTCCACTAATTTTCTCGATAAACCCAGTGACGCTGGGTCTCGTTTCTTTTTATTCGGTGCACCCCTAGACGCTACTACATCAAATCGTAGCGGAACACGTTTCGGTCCAGACGCAGTTCGTAGAGAGAGTACTTTTCTTGATACTTATTCAGCGCGAACTGGGCTTGACTGGGATGACCTTGAGCTATCTGATATTGGCGATGTGGACTGTTCCACAGTTGAGACGTGTCTACACGGCGTAGAGGAGACCATCAAGGAGAATGATGGGTTTCCTGTGATGCTGGGCGGAGAACACACCATTACACTTGGTGCAATACGGGCTATCAGACCTGAGCTTGTTGTGGTGTTTGATGCTCATCTTGATCTTCGTGACGAGTTGTTTGATGAGCGGCTGTGTCATGCTACATATCTGAGACGGGCGATTGAGGAGACTGGTTGTAATGCCCTTGTCATCGGTGTGCGTGCTCTCAGCGGAGAGGAGGTAGAGTATGCTGAGGGTAGCGAACATGTTTCACATGTTTCTAGCCAGAAATGTATCAGAGAACAGGATTCAGTGATAGAACACATATCTAGGACAGTAAATGAGGCTGGTTCAGTGTATCTTAGCATCGACTTGGATGTACTTGACCCCGCTTATGCGCCAGCTGTTGGTAATCCTCACCCTGAAGGAGTCTCTGTTACCTGTCTCATGGATATGGTTGACGCTGTTATGTCTGGAAACGTGGTTGGGCTGGACCTGAACGAGGTTTATCCCCACTATGATCAGGGTAACACTGCGACGGTTGCAGGGTATGTTGTCTTGGAGAGTCTGTATAGTTTGTTGAGGCACTTGGATGGCTGAGGTTTTTGATTGGGACGTTAGGGTTCCTTTGGTCTCGAATGTCTATGTTTTAATTGATATCTTGATTGTTTTGATGGTTTTGTCCCTTGGTTTGTCTGGGGTTGTTCTGTTATTTTTTGGGTTTGATAAGGTGTATGAGGTTCTGCGTATCTTTGTTATCGCTGATGGCTTTGTTATCTTGTTGTTGTATTCGGTGATGGGGTTCGTGTTCCTGAACCGGTTCCAACTCATCTATCATATTGACACAGAGGGTGTTCAGGTACGAGTAGGAGAGTTTGAGAGCAG
>JAHLLU010000159.1 GCA_020444005.1 archaeon | reverse complement strand
GTAGAGCCTGTAGTGCAGGACGCGGATGGCGTGCTTATCATGAGCGGTACTTTGAGTCCGATTGATACGTTTGCTGAGATTATTGGTCAGGAGAAAGCCGAGAAACGGGTCTATCCACCTATACAGAAATCAGATAAGATCAAGATGACCATCGACACAGGTATAACATCCACGTATAAAGAGAGAACCGAGCAAATGATATCTAAGATGGGTTCAACCATCGCCGGTGATCTGGAGAAAGTAAGCCAAGGAGCACTCATATTCTTCACTCAGAGAGGTTTCATGAACAACTGTATCGATGCTTGGACCAAGAAAGGCATAATCAAGACACAAAACGGCGTACCCTATCTCGGAGGTAAAAGATTATTCAGGGAAGGAAGAGACGCCTCTCAAAACCGAGACGTAGTAACCAGATACAAACGAATGGCGGTAAGCATCGGAGGCTCCGTGCTTTGCTGCGTCTTCAGAGGCAGGAACAGCGAGGGAAGCAACTTCCCAGAGGACCAGGCAAGAGGAATATTCCTAGTAGGAGTGCCCTACGCGAATTACGGTGATCCATTGGTAAAGGCTCAGATGCGTTACTTCAACAAACAGAAAAAGGGGCTTGGGAACAAATGGTACACCATGGACGCTTTCAGGGCTGCTAACCAGAGTCTTGGTAGGGGTATTCGTGGTAGGGATGACTGGTGTCATTATTGGTTGCTGGATAGGCGCTACTATGAGCACCGGAACCTAATCAGTAAATGGGCGATGGGAGACGAGCCCATTATACGAAAGACAGCTGGTAGAAAGCAGAGTACCTTCAAGAAGTTCAAGGACAAAGAGACTATCATAGAGTTATGAGGGCTTAAATCAGCGAAAGACAGACAATAAGGCATGACTAGCCTTTCTGATGCTTTGAAGCTCGTAGACGAGAAACGTATTATTGAGTTGTCGAAGCAGGTTATCGAGATTCCCAGTATCTCTGGGGACGAAAAACAGGTAATGGAGCATGCAAAGAAGCTCCTTGAAGACATTGGTGTACACGTTGAGGTACTTGGATCAGAGGATCGCCCAATAATCTATGCGTGCATCAACCCGGAAGCCGAGAAACAAATCATATTCAATGGACATCTAGATGTTGTGCCCATAGCCAAACCTGATGCATGGACCAAAGACCCTTGGAAACCAGTAGTTGAGGATGGTATGCTCTATGGTAGGGGCTCAAGCGACATGAAGTCAAGCTGTGCTACCATGATTCATCTACTGGAGATACTCAAAGATATGGACATACCTCTCAGCGTAGGAGTGCATCTTGTGCCTGATGAAGAAAGAGGCGCAGCAGCGGGTAGCAAGATCGTTGTTGACAAGATTGTAGGCGGTGAGTTAAGACGTCCAGACTACGTGGTGATAGGTGAACAGAGTAATCTGCAGGTGCGTGTCGCTGAAAGAGGCATGTTTGGATACCAAGTCAAGTTCTACGGTAGAGCTGCACATACGGCTGCCTCAAGAGTAACAGGCATCAACGCTATCGCTAAAGCAAGTAAAGGTGTTCTTGCGCTTGAGCATCATATTGACAAGTTCCATGAATGGATCGGTCACCCGATGCAGAGTGTCAACATCATACAGGCGGGAACAGTCTCCAACCAAGTCCCAGCAGAATGCACAATCACAGTTGATCGACGGCTGATAATCGGTGAAACAGCTGACGATGTAGTAGCTGAGGTTAAGGCTGATCTTGATAAAGCTGGTGAGGGTGACCCTGACTGGAAGTGGGAGATAATCGCGCCTAAGAAAGAGGATGGCAGCTGGCAGTATACACCAGCCAACTATACGAGCCCAGATTCAGAGCTAGGAAAAGCCTTCAAGAAAGCAGTCAAGACTGCACTGGACACTGAACCGGAGTTATATGTTACGTGGGCTGGTAGCACTGATGGACGGCTATACAGACAAGCTGGAATGCAGACCATAGGCTTTGGACCAATTGGCGGTGGAGCACATGGACCTGATGAGTTCGTCTACATAGACAGCTTGATTAAGACGGCAAAAGTGTGGGTCGCGGTAGTCCACGAGCTAGTCAAATAATCTAATCGGAGGCTATTGCCTCAACTAAGTTTTCTAGTAGTTTGTAGTTGTCAGCTGCGTTTACGTATGGTTCCATAAGCCATGTCATGTCACCGAAGGCGACTACCTTCTGGTCTCCAAGCTTGTAGATCGATACCACGTCATATTCTCCCGGTCTCTCTGTAACTGAATCATAGGTGTGTGTACTGGTGGTCATGTAGCCTCTACTCTCCGAGTAGACTGGTCCGGCAGTGTAGAAGACTAGTTCATCAACACCTTCTGAGAGGAAGCTGTCTCTGATGTCGTCTACTATGATGTTTCTGTAGTAGCCGTAGTTTTCCTCTTGGTTGTAGAGGTACCCGTTTCCGTAGTGGATTCCCCAGTGCTCGCTGAGGCTATTCAGTGGTGCTTGTAGCGTGGATACGCTTAGGAAATCAGCGCTTGCATCACCCAGCAGTATCAGAGTTCCTCCTCTGATTACCCATGAGTTGATCGCCTCATATTCCTCATTGGAATAATATTGTCTGGGGCAGGCGATTACTAGCGCCTTGGTCTCATTCAAAGCATCCTCGATATTACTCCAGCTATCGGAGTAACCTACAACCATGCTTTCTTCTGTAACCAGTCTAGCGAATGCATCCAGTATCCATGGACTGATAGCGTTGCCGTGGCTCAGATCTACCAACACATCTCCCCTGATGCTGGTTACGTTCATGGTTTTTGTCTGGTTTGCGGGGGTCTCGCTTTGGGCGTATATTTGCTCAGGTAGATATAGGTAGTATATTGCTGGTGGTGGATTCTTTTCGTTTAACTCTGCTATTGATGGATATGTTATCTCTATTGCCTCATAGCTTTCCGCGACTCGTGCAACTAGGGACTCTATATCATAGTCTTCGAGTTTTGCTAACTCCGCTGCGTACTTGATTGCGGTTTGAAGTGAACCAATCTCATCAGCTAAACCATCGTCTACAGCATCAATACCCATCCAGATAGTTCCCCTTGTGACCGTAGACATGGGTATATTCAACGCATCTCCTCGACCCGTTTCCACGGCGTCACTAAAACTCCCCAATACAGTAGTGAGGTCAAATGGGAACTGCTCTGGACTGAAGCCTGTTATCTTGTTAGGTCCAGTCTCAAGAGTTGTCTCGCTTGGGACTATCCAACCCGGTCCAGTGCCGATAACGCCCACGTTTCCCACCATAGCTGAAGGCAGTGTGTAGACACGGTCTGCCGCTACAGCGATATAGTATCCACCGGATAGCGCCATAGAGATGGATGCAACTACAGGTTTCTCGGCTTTCAACTCCAATAGGTCAAGGTAAACCTGTTCAATGAGATATGCTGAGCCTCCGGGGCTATCTATTTCCAGTACAACTGCCTTTACGTCGTTGTCGTTGAGGGCTTCTTCTACTGCTGAAGACAAGATATATGCTTGATAGCTATCGTCTACTACTCCATAGACCTCGATTATTCCCACAGTGCCGTGTTTTGTGAAGCTTACAGTGTCATCTGGTTCCCAGAAATAAATTCCAGCGAACCCAAGAACCATGAAAATAATAATTACCGCCATTGTGGTCTGTACGCGGTTCCATTTACGTTGCTCAGTCAATATTTACCCTCTTCCCCCTAGAATAATCAAACCCCCTTAAAACCTTACAGCAAATTTATACACTGCCCATCCGCATCAAGTGATATTCTGGTGAATAAGAATGCCAACAATAAAACTACCCGAGGACCCCGAAACCTTCAGTTTATTCGGTGAGCCACTATTCAAAACCCCTCTAAGGGCAGACATCTTGGAGAGACAGAAGAAACTCTACGATGAGGCACTGACAAACTATGAGGCAGACCCCGAGGACGCCGATAACATCATCTGGCTGGGAAGAAGAACCGCCTATATTGGTGACTTCAGGAAATCAATAGCCATCTATAGCATGGGTATCAAGAAACACCCAACAGATCCACGAATGTACAGGCACAGGGGACACAGATTCATCACACTAAGATTCTTTGACCAAGCAATCAGCGACTTTGAGAAAGCAGCTGAACTCATAAAGGGAAAACCAGACGAGATCGAGCCTGATGGAATACCAAACGAACGCGGAATACCCGTTAGCAGTCTACACTTTAACATCTGGTACCATCTAGGACTAGCGTACTACCTGAAAGCGGATTTTGAGAAAGCTTTGCATGCCTATGATATGTGTATGAGGACATCAGAGATCGATGACAAGGTGATCGCTACAGCCCACTGGTATTACATGACTCTTCGGAGACTTGGCAGGGAAGCCGAGGCGAAGAAGATTCTGGAAAACATCACAGAGGATATGGATGTAATCGAGAACTACCACTACCACAAGTGCCTCATGATGTACAAGGGTAAAAACAAGCCAGAGGCATTAATGAAAGAAGCTTATGAGATGGGCGACCTTGGACTTGTCACTATAGGATATGGAGTGGCTAACTGGTACCATTATACTGGAAACAAGGAGAAAGCGGCGGATATTCTACGAGAAATTGTAGCCGTTGAAGGCTGGGCGGGTTTTGGATACATCGCTGCTGAAGCTGATCTTTATCATATGGGATTGTCTCCCTAATTTTTTCTATTTTTAAAAATACTGTAACCAGTAAAAATCAGACATTACTCAGTAGAGATTAATCCAATAAATAAGAAAAAATAATGATGCAATCTGCACTCAAATTCGACCCTGATAAGGAAGGACTCAGGACACTATTTCGAGAATGGCAGATACATACATTACGATACCTCTGGGCACACCCCATGAAACAATACACAACCAAGCAAATCTGGGATCAAGTCTGTAAAAAACTTGATAAACGAGTCTCCAGAGCAACAATCTATCATTTTCTTGATGAAATAGCTGAGAAAGGGATCATATCCTTCAAGACGGGTACTGGGCGAGGGGGACTCAGGATTCTCTTCTATAGTCAATACTCTGAAGAGGAGTTTAAGGAACTGATGGCTAGAAACCTGATTCAGTCAGTGAAAGATAATCTACTGTCACCGATATGATGACACCCAAATAATGTAACCCAGATACTTTAGAAACAAGTGTCACCAAGACGGTGACAGCTGGTAACTTAGTGTTTTAATCAACTAAAAATCGAGTTTTGATGGGAAACGTAAATGAAAACAACGAAACCAAGATTCACAATACTAGCACTATCAATAATTCTACTATCAAGCACATGGATGCTACCAGTAGTAACAGCCGCCCTACCGGAAACACCCGGAGGCGGTGACACATACACAGACTATGGGCTACTCGACAGCGACACCTACATACTCTACCCATGGGAAGACACAAGCCTACAGGTAGGCTTCAGTAAATACGGTGAACTCATAGACGAAAACATGGGACTCGGTCTCAAATACGATGGAGTTGATGTGTTCGCCAACAGCATGGTACC
>JAHLLU010000158.1 GCA_020444005.1 archaeon | reverse complement strand
GATAATATGTCTACCGTGTATGTGACTTTGACCTCGTATCTATCTGTTTTTTCTTGTATATCGTCTATCTTGATGTCAGAGATGGATACTGAACTGAGGTGTCCACTTCCACCAGCTTTGTCCCCGGTTCTCTCAGCGAGAATCATCTTTACTTTATCATATATTTCCTCTTTATTCATACCAAGCATACCTCTTTCCCATATCTCCCCAGTCAAAATAGAGCTTCTGCCATAGACGCTCAATTGATTCCTCTAGTCCTGTGTATACGATTGCTAAGTTTTTACCCGGATACCCTACCATGAATGCATCGGCTTTGTATTTTTTCATTATTTCAATGATGAGTCTTTCATCAAGTTTCTCCTCAGAATGAACCCAGAGATAATTCTTCCTAACATGTATTGGTTCCTTGAAACCTTCCTCTGTTATTTTCCCGGATGCATCAAGTATCTTGTTGAATTGTTGGCGGGTTTCCTCCGATGGGGTTACTCCATAGGGGAGCATCAGTATCATGTTCTGGTCAATCATAATGATATTTGCCGGCACAGGAGCCTGTTTCACAGTGATATACTCGTTTGTGCTACAGGGTACCCTTGGTGCAGCATAGAAACGTGCACCATTGATCTCAACATTACATCCATGACTTGGTCCATGTTCCCAGTAAGGAGGTGCTACAATCCCCGATGGGTCAAGAGGCTTAACTGAATCGAAAAATGGTTTCAGTTCGTTTAATCGCGTGTATAATGCTTGTTGGCGGCTGATCTCTGCGTCGATTAGTTCTTGGATATTGACTTTGTGGATGTTTGTGGCGCCTTTCATGGTGTTAAAGAATTTGTCATGGGCATTTCCAAGAGTCTCAGTGTATGCTGGTCTATTAACCCGTTCATGATATGTGTCAACCGCTAATCTAAGCATCAGTTTTCTGATTGCATTGGCAAACTCTTTTCTGGTTTCTGTTACTCCACCCATATCTGCTGGTCTCTGTTCAGGAAAGTCTGGAGGTCTCAATCTAAGAAATAAGCTTCCTAGCTGTATAAAGAAGCCTCGCTTATCAATGGAAATATAAGTCTCTATGAGGCATCAAAGAAAATGAATCCATACAAGGGCATCTTCTTTGATCTACATGGCACCCTTCTTCTGAGCGATGATGTTGACAAAGCATGGGAGAACTGGGTTCATGCGTTTCATAATGAGATGATAACCCGAGGCGCTAAAATTGAGTTCGATGAATTCACAGAGTGTATCGCTAATCTCTTTGAGAGCGATGCACCTGATTTTGATGAACCCGGGTTCACATTATTTATGAGGCGCGTAAAAGAGCTTGGGCACCGTCTTGGATTAGAGATACCCTCAGACGAAATACGCCCAATGGTGGATAAACTCGTACGACTCTGGCACACAGATATGTACCTAGATGAAGAGACGGTAAAAGTCCTAGAGGTTCTAAGTAGGGATCATGTTGTTGGTTTGATTACAAACTGGGAACACACCCCCAGAATATACGAGCTAGTTGATGAACTGGGAATGCATAGTCTCTTCGACTCTATCATTGTCTCAGATGATGTAGGTTACGCCAAACCTGATCCAATGATATTCAATGTTGCGTTGGAGAAACATGGTTTGAAACCAGATGAGGCAGTTTACGTTGGGGATATGGATGTTGATGTTCAGGGGGCTATAGCCGCTGGGTTAAAGCCTGTTCTCATTCAACGTGTTGATTCAAATGGAACTTGGGACCCTTACTCAGACAAGAAAGAATGCGAGTATGACCCCCAAGTTGTATCAATCATACATCGATTAGACGAGCTTCTCACTCTTCTAGATTGTAAGTGAGAATCCATATATCTTGTGCCTCAAGGTATTCTGTGAATTGATACCAGACAAGCTAAGGGTAAGCATTGGCTCAGCCGCAGTTCTAGGATTACTCAAATACAGACTCAGTGTACCACCAACTACAGCTTACATCATGAGCTACACTGAAGGACCATGCCTAGCTAACTGTAGTTTCTGTGCCCAAGCATGTGGTAATGATGCAGAGCATGATCAGCTTAGCCGCGTGATCTGGCCGGATTTCCCGGTGGAGGATATCTTAGCTGGGTTCAAGGCGCCTGCGTATCCTGTGCTTGAACGTGTCTGTTATCAGGTGATCAACTATCTCGGTTTCCTTGAGGACGCCATAGAGATCATTGAGATGTTCAGGCGAGAAACCGGTTTACCTGTCAGTGTTGATATCTGCCCTGTTTCTCGAAGTGGCTTAGAGAAGCTCAAGGCTGCCGGCGCTGAATATATCAGTCTACCACTGGATGGAGCCACGAAGGAGATATTCAACAAGGTAAAAGGAACAGGTGTTGATGGGCCCTACCGTTGGGAATCACACTTCAAAGCTCTTGAGGCCGCTGTAGAGATATTCGGTAAAGGCTTTGTGGGTAGCAACATCATTGTTGGGTTGGGTGAATCCGAGGAAGACGTTGTGGTTCTTATCCAGAGCCTTATTGGGATGGGTGTTCGCCCAATATTATTCGCATTTACGCCGGTTCCGGGTACAAGATTAGAGAGGCTAGCTCAACCTGATCTCCTAGCTTATCGCCGGATTCAAGTGGCTCGTTACTTGATTGTAAACGGGTATGCCGGGTATGAGGATATTAGATTCAAGGATGGACGAATAACCAGTTTCAATGTGCCTGATCTTGTTGAAGTATTGTCTGATGGCGAAGCCTTCAGGACCACAGGATGCCCCGGATGCAACCGCCCATTTTACAATGAACGCCCATCGGGGCCCTTCTACAATTATCCAAGAGAACCCACAAAAGATGAGGCTAGAAAGGAACTGGAAGAACTAGGCATTATCTAGGTTTTTTCTCGTTTCTTCAGTTTGATGCTCAGATATGCGCCTGTGAGAAACTGCCCATAGATGTCTTCTTGTGCTCCTCCGTGTCCCTGTTTTATCTCTTCGATCTTGTATCTTATCTCAGGTTTCTCGGGAAACTCCTCGTTAACAAGCCAGATGTACTTTTTACCCTTGAGTTTCTGCTCGTAGTAGTCGTTGTCTTGTAGTATCAATTGGTCACGCTTACCCTCAATGAAATCAGTGTAAACACTATCTGAGACTCCCTGCCGAAGATTGACGCCCATACCTAGCTATATGAGAGTCTCGCTTATGAGCGCCACGCTTGGGTTTTTCGGTTTAATAATTATCATCCCAATAACCAAGTAGAATGAGTTCCAGTAGCCTCACAATACTCCAGATCAACGATCTCCACGGATACCTTGAACCCCATCAAGAGCTATTCTGGAGCGGAGACCACCCCGAGTTCAGGGAAACCGGTGGATTAGCACGTATGGCTACGTTGATTAGTGAGGCACGTTCCCGAAACCCTGATGGAGTCCTATTGTTAGATAACGGAGATACCATTCATGGAACCTATCCTGTGGTCTCTGATAGAGGCGCATCATTAAAGCCAATTCTGAACAAGCTAGGGTTTGATGCATGGACGGCTCACTGGGATTTCGCATACGGTCCAGAGTACCTCAAACATTACGCGAATGAACTAGATTACCCCCTACTAGCAGTCAACTGCTACGACAAGGAAACAGACGAACTCGTGTTCAAACCATACACTATATTGACGCGAAACAATGTACGCATAGCCATTATCGGAGTAGCCGCAACCATAGTAGACAAGGTGATGCCCGAATCATTCCATAATGGAGTCAAATTGACCATAGGCGAAGAAGAGCTACGCCACTGGGTAAAACATGTCAGAGAAGAGGAAAAAGCTGAGCTAGTAATAGTCTTGAGTCATCTGGGTTATCCACAGGACTTGAAGCTTCTTAGCCGCGTCGATGGGATTGATGTATTCCTAAGTGGGCACACCCATAATCGTATCCGTTCAGCAGCGAAAGTGAACGGTGCAATAATAATCCAATCAGGTTGCCATGGAAGCTTCCTCGGCAGAATAGACATCAACATAGATGATCAAGGGGTAACTCACTACAAGCATAGACTCCTTGAAGTTGATATTACCCTACCCCAAGACCCAATAATACGCAAACTAGTTGAAAACGCAGTAAAGCCTCATCGACAGATGCTTAGCTCAATTATAGGTGAGACAAGAACCAATCTATACCGTAATAACGTGCTAGAGTCAACGATGGATAATTTGTTACTACAGGCTATACAGAGCTACACAGGTGCTGAGCTTTCCTTCAGTAATGGTTGGCGTTATGGCGCACCTGTTCCCGCTGGCCCAATTACCGTGGGTGACATATGGAACATTATACCTGTCAATCCGCCTGTAAGTATCTGTAAATTGACTGGACGAGAGGTCTGGGATATGATGGAACAGAACCTTGAACGCACATTCGCACCTGATCCCTATGATCAAATGGGCGGATATGTGAAGCGATGCATGGGGTTTAACCTATACTTCAAGATAGAGAACCCCGCCGGTAAACGAATAACACGGCTATTCATTGGCGGAAAACCTGTAATTTTTGATAGAAAATATACTGCTTGTTATCTCACTGAGCAGGGTGTACGAGCTGATTATGGTTCTGATAAGCGTGTCTTGGATATCAGCGCTGTTGATGTCCTTACAAATTATATTATGGATCACAGGGTTGTTGAGTCTCCGTTAAGAAACACCATCAACGCTGTCTAGTTATTTGGGTATTTCGAAGCTTATGGTTGATTCTGTTATATCTAACTCAATATCCTGCATATCAATAAGCTCGACACATAAAGAGTCAATATAATTCTTAATGAAAATACTCCATTTCAAATTATAGACATGCCTCAAGTGAAGCAATGTATGATCCTTACGTTCATGGATGTCACAGGTAAACCAGTCATTATACCCACCCAAGACCTCAGTTATATACCAGATTACCGATTCCCGGTTAATGGGCATACCACGCATCAGAAGCCTATCCTTAGGTAATGAATGTCCTGATATTTTTCCTGCCTCAGCAATTTCCTCATCGCTGAGATCAGTTAATATATTTTCAAATGTTCTGGGTGAGAGTGTGATTGATTGGCCTCTTCCAAAGTATCTACTGGACTCGGAGAATCGTTTTAGAATCTGGTTAGCTAGGCTGTTGACGCTTGTACCTCTTTTCTCAGCTTCTTCTCTGAGGGCTTCGTCATATTTGTGTTCGATTCTAAACGTCCTTGTTACAGGATCGTTTTCTTTGGGTTCGCCCATAATTCCCATGCCTTACTTAGTGGTTTAAGATATATTGCTTTTGATTGCAAATGCGTGTAATTCATTTTATAATATACATAAAACTATTGAATATTATACTTGAACACGATATAGTAGTATATAAACAGAGATTATATTAACCTTATGCCATTACTTACTGTTAGTACAATTCACATAATGATATTAATAAGATGATAAAAAATGATAACGCAACAAACCTATATACAAAATAACGACGAAAACACTCACCAATGCTCAACTTGCAAATCTACCACATTAATAGAAGACGAAAAAACGGG
>JAHLLU010000157.1 GCA_020444005.1 archaeon | reverse complement strand
TTATCGATCTTAATCATATAATCGCCAAGCTTCGTAGCCACGTCAAACCACCACCCCTTATACTTGAACTTGGCAGCGAGAACCGCATATCTCCTCGGGTATATCTTGTGTATCTCAAGGAACTCGAAGAGCTTTTGCACCTGATCCTTCTTGTAATACGCATAACGCTCCTGTGCTTTCACCTCTATACTCAGAATCGCGTCATCTTTAATAGCGAAAACATCTGGTAACGGCTCGCGACTAGGAGCACTAACAGGCACACGAAGCGCATCATAACCTTCATCCCTAAGCATATGCACAAGCTCACGCTCTGCGTCATAACCCCGCTTCTTCATTGCGCGTACCTGTTTTGCCGTAAGTTGACGTGTATACCTTTGTCTGGGTTTTTTCTTAGGAGAAGCTATGTCTCTTAGGCTCACTAGTATTCCTCCTCAGGGAGTTCCAGTTGACCCGACTCAAGAGGCTCTAATGCTAACTTTGATAAATCCTTCAGCCAGTCGCTGAACTTGTTTGCGTTAGCGAATTTCTGGTACATTCTTTTGTGTGGTACCTTGGTTACGAGCCGTAAATCCACCATCTTGTTGACGTAAAACTTGGCGCTACTGCGGCTGATGTCACAGGTTCGTGATAGATCGCCGCTGGTGAAATCTCTTTCAAGTTTATTGTAGCCTACAATAATCTTTGGTGGTAGTGGTAAGGCTCTTTCTAATATCTCTATGAGTGATTCTTCGCGCGTTGACAAGGGTTGGGCTACCTCTTATGGATAGAAACTGTGTCCCTTGTTTATTAAGAAAAGGGTTGAAATGTGTGAACCTAATAGTCCCCGGTGGGGACTGGGACGACCTTCTTGCCCATCTCTTTGATTCCTTCATCAGCGATCTTGCGTTTGAGGTTCCAAGCAGTAACGCTTGGTAGACCCCAGAGGTTGATGAAGCCCAGAGCATCGCCCTGATCATAGTGGGTGTTGATGTCGAAGCTAGCCAAGTTATAGTCGTAGAGACTGAATGGACTCTCACGGCTCACTGGTTTAGCTGTTCCCTTGAAGAGCTTCATGGTCACGCTGCCTGTGACGTTCTTCTGGGTGTTATTGATATAGACATCAAGGTCTTCCTTGTATGGATCAACCCAGAGTCCCTGATAGACGGCTGTCGCCCATTTAATATCCATCTCCATCTTCAGGAGCTTCTGGTGACGAGTCAAGACCATCTTCTCAAGATCAGTGTGCGCATTGATTATAGTCTCCGCAGCAGGAACCTCATAGGTCTCACGCGTCTTCAAACCAACCACACGGTCCTCCATATGCTCGATCCTTCCAATACCATGAGCTCCTGAAAGATCACGAACCTTCTTGATTAACTCATGAGGTTTGTACTCCACGTTGTCCAGACTTACAGGTACGCCTTCCTTGAAACCGATCTTTATGAAAGTCGGCTCATCAGGGGCTAACTCGACCGGTGTAGTCCAGTCCCAGACCTCCTTCGGTACCTGCACATCAGGGTGCTCAAGAATACCTCCCTCTACGCTACGACCCCACAGGTTCTCATCAATACTGTAGGGGCTATCAGCGGTTACCGGGATAGGTACATCATGTTCTTTTGCCCACTCGATCTGTCCTGATCTATCAAATTTCCATTCTCTGACGGGTGCAATGACTTTGAGTTTTGGGTTCAGTGCCTTTATTGTGATATCGAACCTTACCTGATCGTTGCCTTTACCTGTACATCCGTGTGCTACTGCCTGTGCGTCCTCCATCTCTGCAACTTCCACGAGTTTCTTTGAGATTAGGGGCCTGCTTAGACTGCTGCTTACGGGGTATGTTCCCATGTATAGTGCGTTTGCCTTTATCGCTGGGAATATGTACTCCTTGGCGAATTCTTCACGTGCATCGAAACTATAGTGGTTGATTGCCCCCATAGCCCATGCTTTTTCTTCTATGCCTTTGCTTTCTTTGTCTTGTCCTACGTTTAGGTTGCAGGTTATTACGTCCATGTTGTACTCCTGTTGGAGCCATTTGACCATCATGGATGTGTCCAATCCACCGCTGTACGCTAGAACTACTTTGTCTTTAGCCATTGCAATTATCCTCTATTTGTGATGAACACTGACAACCTGATGCAAGCATTTATACCTTATGACATAAATGTAACAAATACGGCAATGGATAACACAGATAGAACACAAAGCATAGCACAGCAGGTCAGAGAAACAATACAGATGAGGCCAAGCCTACTGGACGCCCTAAACCTCAAAATAGTGAACTACAGCGCCCTAGCCCGCGTTCTCCAAGAAGAGATCGGTGAAGGCAGCCTAGAAGCAGTAAAAGCAGCGGTCATCAGGGTAGCAGACGAGATAAGCATAGACAGGTCTCTACGCGAGGAAGCAGTTCAATCAATACTCAAGGACAGCAAGGTTAGACTACAAGACAAGATCGGTGTAGTTATCTCACCCATCAAACTGGACATACCCCACATCGTGACTGCCCACCTTACTGACCAGTATGTCTACGTGGTTGATCAGACCATCATGAAGAACCAGCTACCTGAAAAAGTACAGTTCCAGAAAAACCTAGTAGCGCTGATATTGTTGAGTCCACCATCAGTTGAGGACACTCCCGGGTTCGTTGCCTTTGTAACCAATCTACTGGCCAGTCATAATGTCAACATCGTTGAGTTCATCAGCTGTAGCACAAACACTATCATTATACTGGACAGCAGTCAGGCGCTTCAAGCATTCAGCCTTCTTCAAAACTACACCTAGTTTTTTAGTTAAATTTAATCAAATAATTGCCGAAAAAAGGCGTCCAAAACCTCTAAAACACATGAAAATATACTTTATTGTGCAAAAGTTTTTACACTAGGCGCCTCGATACAGTGTTGATAATGGCAGAAATTTGTCCCGTCTGTGGACTTCCAAAAGACCTCTGCGTATGCGAGGAAATGAGCAAGGAAGAGCAGCGGATCAGGATTCGCTTAGAGACACGTAAATGGGGAAAGAAATGGACCGTCATCGACGGCATCGACTCCAAGGGTGTGGATCTAGGTAACTTAGCAACACAGTTGAAAAACAAGTGCGCATGCGGCGGCACAGCGAAAAATGAACAGGTTCTCCTAATGGGTGACCACAGGGATACAGTACACGAGACTCTCGTCAAGCTAGGGTTCCCTGAAGAGAACATCGAGGTTCAGTAAGCGTGCCAAGACTTGACGATATATTAGATATACTCAAAAAGTCAAAGCATCAAAGACCGCGTCCAGTGTTTTGCCCAAACTGTCAGAGCCCCAAAATAAAACTCAAAGAAAGCTATGGCATACTACCCCAGATGTACCACTGTGAGAAATGTGGATACGAGGGACCCCTTATTCTTGAGCTTGAACCAGAAGATTCTGAGGAACCTGAAGAACCATAGAATTTAACCACTGGAACATACTACACATAGTAGACACTTAGGGTGCAGCCATGTCTGAAGACCTCGAAAAAACCAATACTGCGTATGAAACAATAGAGGATATACCAGGCTTAGGCCCAGCCACAGTGAACAAACTAAAAGAAATCGGGTTCAAAACCATAGAATCACTTAGCACCGCAACAGTAGCAGAGCTTGTATCAGCTGGTATAGGTGAACAGGTAGCCGAGAAAGTCATCGAAGCTGCAAGAAAATCCAGAGCCATCACCTTTGTACGCGGCGATGAACTTGTAGAACTACGGCGAAACATCAGAAAACTCACCACAGGCTGCAGTAGCTTAGATACCCTTCTTCAGGGAGGCATTGAGACTCAGAGCCTTACAGAGTTCTACGGAGAGTTTGGCAGCGGTAAAAGCCAGCTTTGTCATCAGCTTTGTGTTACGGTTCAGCTTGGAGAAGCACAAGGCGGACTAAACGGCAATGTACTCTACATCGACACCGAGGCTACATTCAGACCAGAGCGTGTCCAACAGATGGCCCCAAGGTTCGGCATCAAACCAAAAGAGGTCCTAAAGGGCATTGTCTACGCTGAGGCCTATACGAGCAACCACCAGACCGTATTGCTTGAGAATGCCGATGAGGTAATCAAAGAAAATAACATCAAACTCATCATAATCGACAGCGTAATGAGCCACTTTAGAAGCGAATACATTGGCAGAGAAATGCTCGCCAATAGACAGCAACAACTCAATAAACATCTGCACAAGCTGATGCGAATCAGCCGTGCATTTAACACCGCTGCGGTTATCACAAACCAAGTGATGGCCAGTCCAGATGCTTTCTTCAGCAAAGCAGTCTCACCTGTTGGAGGGCATATTCTGGGGCATATGAGTCATAACAGGATTTTTCTGAGAAAAGGACGTAATAATATGAGGATAGCTAAACTAACGGCTAGTCCGAGCCTACCCGAAGGCGAGGTCCCTATGAGGATCACTGAACGAGGAATAGAGAGCGACGAGGATGAGTAAACCAGGAAGCAAACTAACCGTCACGGGAAAAACCCGTGAATCAGTTGTCACATACCTAGAGAATGTGCATGATCGCAAATTCACAGACGCTGAGCGAGAAATAGAAAACCTCAAGGATAAAAGATTCCCTGACGAGGAGTACCAAATGGGTTACATCAACGCAATGGAGGGGTTGCTACTATCCGTGCGCTCAGGCGATGACCGAGACTTCTATAATAGACCCAATGGGAATGGGAAAAACAATAAGGACTATGTGAAAGAGTTCAAGGAGTTTAGAAAACTACCAATAAGAACTCAATTTGATCAAGGATTCTTCAGTGCGTGGACCGATATAATCCAGTATAGAATAAACACTGAGAAAGACTAGATCCATCCATTAATACCCATGGTATTCAACAAGGTCCATGTCAGTATCCAAAGAAAGAGAAATGCTCCCAATCCGATCTTAATAGTTCTGTTTCTATCAACCTTTACTAGAATCGCTAAGGCCTCAGAATAAGCAATAAACAAGGTTGCTCCAATCATGAAGGCTAATTGCCCCTGCATGCCGATAGATTGCGCATAGAAGCATATCCCGCCGGTGATCAATCCTAGCGCGGATTTTATCCAGTATACTTTTTCGGAAGCCTTCAATTGTTGTTTCTCCGTGGTACCTCTAAGTGTATGTGCTCGTTTTAAAGGTTAGCTGATATATCCGAGACGCTTCTCTTCGGGTATCACTAGTTCCTCTTCTTCCTCAAAGATGTCTAGACGTTTCTTTATTGAGGCATCAATTTTCTTAGCTCTGATATTCAACTGATTTGTATCGATCTCTACATCAATCAACTGAACAAGAACCTCTAGAACTGCCTTGCTCGCGAGATGTTGTGGCACATTCGCATATGTAATATCTCCCATCAAACAGACGCCCGGAATATTCTTTGATTGAGCTACCCCTATCATGACTCCATTCAAGCCATTGACTGCGCCTTCCTCTTCAAGAACCTTTACACCTAAGCTGGTTAACTCGTCCCTATACTCCTCGTCTGTGAATACCCCGTAGACGCTGGGTTCATCATAGAAGTCGTTAGGATACG
>JAHLLU010000156.1 GCA_020444005.1 archaeon | reverse complement strand
CGAACATCCATGGATTAAATCTCCCTACCTCGGTTAGCACTTTGAATGGGTTCGTATAGACTAGGTAGAAGATGAAGAGGATTACTCCTGTTATCAAGAAGAAAAGACTCCATTGATTCCTCTTCATAAGTATCCCAATTGAAGGGCAAATACATGAATAAAAAATATAGAGTAAATTAATAGCGGAAACACCCATGAATACAACATGGATAGCTTCGAGGAGCATCTTTCTGAGAACATGGACAAACAGATGACTGTAATTACTCCGGGAGGAAACCACGGAGACACCCTGATTCACATGGGTTTAGTAAAAAAACTCGAAGAATACAACATCAACTATACTTGCTTCAACCTTGAGCACCTATACAAGAAGAACCTAGTACTAGGTACAAAATATCTGGTTAACATTGGGTTATGGAAACTGGGCTCTGACAGGGGGTTCAGGTTGCTCAACCTACCAGAAGAAACAGAGAGGATACTCTTCGAAGGTGGTGGCTACATGAACGACATCTGGTACGGACCAGCACTTCTAAGGCAAGTAATGAAACGTAATCCCCAACCTGTAACAGTTGGTCCTCAAAGCTACCTATTTACAAACACCAAGTTCGACCAGTACTTTACAGATAATCGCCCGGTACATCTATTCTGCAGAGAAGAATACAGCCATACACATCTTAGTGAAAAGGGGCTTCCCAATAATGTCGCGTACAGCGTCTCCCCTGAACTCGCCCTATACCTAACAGTTGATGACCTTACAGAGTATATTTCTGAGGATGACGGGGGATATGAGCTAGTTGCCTTCAGAGGCGACAAGGAATCAGCGTTAAACCCTGTCGCAAATAGCAGAGTTATGGGTCTCTGTAAAAATCCGGTTGTCTCTGATGTTTCAATGGTGGGGACCATGAAAGACTTCGTTTCATCGGTTTATAACGCAAAACAAATCTATACCGACCGGCTTCACGTGGCCATCTTATCCAAGATACTTGGTAAAAAGGTGGTTCTCTTTGGTAACAAGTACCATAAGAACAGGGGGGTCTGGGAGCTTAGCCTCAAAGACCATGTTGAATACGTTGAGTCTAGTAGTGGGTTTTAATAACCCAGACAACGAAAATTAACCATGGTCCAAGTGAGTGAATATCCTTCACTCAGCGTAATAGTGCCTGTATTGAATATGGGTAAAACCATCAGGGCGACTCTTGAATCCCTGATGAAACTAGATTATCCCAGAGACAATATTGAGATCATTATAGTTGATGGAAAAAGCAAAGACGATACACGAAAAATAGTCCAAGAATACCCGGTACAGCTTGTGGACCAAGAGGGAAAAGGACTCAACGCAGCAAGAAACACTGGCATCAAGTATAGTAGCGGCGAGATTCTGGCATATACCGATGGGGACTGTGTGGTACCTCGGAACTGGGCGAAGAAAATTGTCGAAAACTTTGGAGACCCATTTATTGGCTTCGTAGGAGGCACAATGGAAGGTTATGATAGGACTAGCGTTCTGAGTAACTATATGGATGAAAGCCTTTTCCAGTCAACCCCCGGCTTCAGAATACGAATAGAGACAACCGACCTTAAACTCATGCAGTTTCCAGCTGGAGCTAACATGGCTTTCAGAAGAAGAGCCCTCGCCCGGGTAAAATTCTTTGATGAAAACATAACATATGGGTTTGATGACCTGCAGCCGGTAGAGGCAATGGGATTCAAGGGTTTCAGGATAGTTTTAGACCCTGAGGTGAGCATACTCCATCAGCATAGGAGCACACTTAGAGAGTTATTGAAACAGCACTTTAACTATGGGCGCGGGGGCTCATTGTTGATCATCCATAAGCGTGCAAGTATTTTGGCGAGCTGGTATGCGGCTTATCTGATTAGCACCTTAGCTATTCTGGGGATACTGAGTTTCCTTCTCTATATTGGGTTTAAGATAAATCACCCGCTGCCGTTCAATCTAGCTTTTGGCGTCGCTGGTATCTTCTTCGCGTTTAACACAATCTATTATCTGCCGGTGAGTATTCGCTCGCGAAAACTCTGGAAGATAGTGGTTTATCCAGCGCTGGACATATTACGGGGAATAGCATTCACATTTGGGGGACTGTACCAGATGATACAGTCACTAAGCCAAAAAGTGGTCTAGTTGGAAGAAATACACATACGTGATGCCGTCGAAGGAGATTTGCCTCTGATACATTTAATCGAGGAAGAAGTCTACCCGGTTCCATGGACTCCAAACTTCTTCAGAATAATATATCACATGAACGAGGACTTGTTTATCGTCGCGCTTGATGATGACCGTATTATAGGGTATACCGTGGGGGAGATCGAGATCATGGGGCGAAAAGAATCACCTAAGAAGGCTGGACATGTGTTGAATATAGCGGTTCGCGGTGAATATCAGGGAAAAGGTGTGGGAACCATGCTCTTGGATGAGATAGAGAAGCGGTTCAGGACGAAAGGTGCAAACATAGCTTATCTTGAGGTGCGTGAATCAAACGAGAACGCTCAGAAAATATACCGTCACAGAGGATATCAGTATGTAAGAACCTCTGAGAAGTATTATGGAGACGAGGACGGCTATATAATGACCAAGAAGCTGGATAACTAATATTTACTTTTAATAAACTCGGTTTATATCATACGCTAAAAGTTTATTATTAATATCTGATAGGCGATAAAAATGGGTAAAAAAGTTAAGGTTTTGCATCTGATTCTTGTATTATCACTAGCTACCATAGTGGGGGTTAGTGCACAGGATTATTCACCAGACTCACTATCAATGAAAGTATACTCTGATGGAGGTGTTGACGTTGAATACGTTATCGAACCAGATACTACTTTGGCACAGGTGAATGTATCATTAATCGGAGAAGAATACCAAGACATCATTGTGCTCGACCAAGATGGAATCATACTCGACTGGTCATTAAATCAGGGAGAGATTATGATTGACACACTAGGTTCAACAACCATCACTATCACCTACACTACTTATAGTCTAACGGACAAAACAGGCACCCAGTGGTCGGTTGGTGCCGAATCAGAGACCAATTTGGTATATACCCTACCAAAAGGAGCGGTTTTAACAGGACTTATCCCCAGTCCTGTAGGTATCTCGGTAGTTGACAATCAGGCAACCATAACGATGCCCGTTGGTGTCTCAAGTATATCTTATCTTATTGGTACAACCGGTACTCAGGAAAATGCACTTGTGCTGTTAAATAAGGCGAAGGCGGATGTTAGTAATGCGCTAGCCGATGGATTGGTGATTGATGAAGCCGAAACGTTGCTCGTTGAGGCAATACAAGCATACCAGAACCAACAATATACTCTTTCAGAGCAATACTCAGAACAAGTATCAGAATTAATCGAAGAGACAGAAGCACAGGCAGCAGATGCATTAACCCAGATAAATGCAGCTGAGTCTATAATAGCAAGTAGAAGAGACCAGATTGATATCGCGACAATAAAAGAGGCTGAAACAGCATTAGAACAGGCACAGACAAAATACGATCAAGGATTATACTCGGAAGCATTTGTAGAGGCAGAGAACACTTACAATCTGGTGCTGAATGCTCCAGATGAGGAACAAAACGGAAATCAGACTCTCTTGTACGGTGCTGTAATAATCGTGATGCTAGTGGTAGCTGGTTATCTGTATATAAATCAACAAAAGAGAGGCATGATCCAGAAACCTGATACTAAACAGCCTAAAGTAGACCTCGATGCCGTATTCGATGAAAACCCTAACCTTAGAACAGATGATAAGGCGGTTCTCAGATACCTTGAGGAGACCGGCGGGGTTTTCATAACCGAGATACGGGATCATTTCGATATACCCAAATCCAGTGCTTGGCGTATGGTACGAAGGCTGGAAGAAAACGGGTTTATAAGCACTTCAATGGTAGGTGGAGAAACCTATCTCCAGTTAAAAGCTCAGGAGGAAGAACAATGAAACTAGCGTTCCATAGGGTTCCTTCGGGTCCCTCTTATTATATGCAGTCTATTGATGCCTCAGTGAAATATAGTTTGAAGAGAAAAATAATGTTCATCTTGATGGGGCTACTCTTAGCATCAACATTGAATCTATCTTTTGCACAAGCACAGGATACCAGCCTAGAAGTTGTTGCGGAGAACCTTTTAAACGCAGTAAACACCAGCAGCGCCGAGGTAAACAACCTATTCGATGGCTACTTAGGAGAAATCCCAGAAGATGCGGCTGAGAAGCTAGCAGAAGCCACGGAACTACATGAAACGGCTCAAAATGCCTACGACGCCAGTGACTATGAGACAGCAATCGAGACCGCTACAGAAGCACTGAATAAATACGGTGATGCAGCTGAGGAACTAGCTGAAGAAACCGAGGTAGACGATGAGACCGAGGAGACCTTCAATGGTCTAGGCGGATATGAGAAAGCCCTTGAACGTCTTGAGAAACTCAGGGAAATCGCATCAGACTTAGAAGAAAAAGGAATCGATGTCTCAAACGCGACTGCATTATTGGATGATGCAGAGGTGGTTCTAGGGAATATCGAGACCGCTATTGATCAGGGAGAGTTTGATGATATCGAGTCTCTATTAGAGGAGGCAAATGCCTTGATGGGAGAGGCAACAGGAGCTCTCAGAAGCAGTAGCACCGAGAAAAGAGTAGAAAAGACAGAGCACTTCATCAACCAGACTAAACACCATGTAGCACAACTTGAAACAAAACTCAACAGGATAATGGTAAAGTACAATATCTCTGGAGAGGACGCGGATGCGATAAGAGAACAGTTCCAGAGCCTGTTAAACTCACTGGATGATCTTGAGGACGATGTAGAATCTAATGACCTGAAGGACGTCACCAGAAGACTCCAGAACGTGGTTAAGGAATCTAACGAGGTAGGTAAGGAGAATGACGACATAGATGAGGACATCATTGAGAAATTGAATGAGATCGGTAAGATCGAGTCAAAACTAGAGAGATACCGTGAACGTCTACAAGAACTATCACAACTAGGTTACGATACAAATGAGATGCAGTTACTTATCGACGAAGCAGAGACGTTACTTGCTGAGGCACAGGATAGTGCTGATGAGGGTGACGAGGATGCCGCAGACGAGTTGATAGATGAGGCGGATGATCTGCTTGATGATGTTGATGACTTGCTAGACGACTTGGATGATGACAGGAAAGGTAAAACAGATGACGAAGACGAGGAAGATGATGATGTCGAGGGAAAGAAAGAGAAACTTGAACAAAAGATCATCAGATACCGCCGTCTAATCCAGAACAGAAACAAGAGAGGCGAAGACACCACAGCCTTAGAGGCTGAACTCGATGAGATTGAACAATTACTAGATCAGTCGGAGACGGAGGAAGAGATTGAACAAGTCGAGGAAAGACTCGATGAGTTTGAGAAACAGCTTGAGGATGAATCAGAAGACGAGTCTGAGGACGATGTCGAAGATGAGACCGAGGAAGAAGTAGAAGACGATACTGAAGATGAACCTGAGGATGAGTCTGAAGAAGAA